>WTGD01000123.1 GCA_011523725.1 Nitrospinota bacterium | reverse complement strand
AGCATGACCCGGTGATGACGCTGGGCAAAGGGGGAAACGAGGCGAACGTGCTTCTCAGGCGCTCACCCGTTGACGGTGAGGAGGTTCCGCTCGTGCGGATCAATCGGGGCGGAGAGGTGACGTTTCACGGTCCGGGCCAGTTGATGCTCTACGCCATTTGCGACCTCCGAGAGTGGGAGCGCGACGTGCACCTCCATTGCAGGCGTCTGGAGGAGGTATTTCGGCGCTATCTGGAGAAGAAAGGGTTTCACGCCGAGAGGAAACCCGGGAATCCGGGCCTTTGGGTGGATGATGAGAAGATTCTCGCTTTGGGCGTGGGCGCGAGGCGCTGGGTGACGATGCACGGGGTCTCATTCAACGCATCGCCCGATCTTCGATATTTCGAGATGATGCACCCCTGCGGCGAGGTGGGCGGGCGCACGACTTCCCTGGAAAAACTCCTGGGGGATTCACCGTCGCTGCCCGAACTCGCGCAAGACTTAATCCCTGTTTGCGCGGAAGTGTTCGATGCGCACATCACGATGGAAACCGACCCGGCGCGGGTCATAGGAGCGCTCCCCGGTGTTTCGTGAGCCGAAAAATTCAAGAAACGAGAAGTGGGCTCTCGCAGCGAGTCTGGCGGGCGTTTTCGTGCTGCTTGCCGCGGCGCAGGCTTTTGCGGCTTGGGACGTGGCCGGATGGAGGTTCACGCCCCGGGTATGGGAACTCCTGAAAAAGGGGGGGTACACGATGATCCCCCTGGGGCTGTGTTCGGTCGTCGCGCTCATGGTGACTCTTGAGCGGCTCATTTCTCTCAGGCGAAAGAAAGTCCTGCCCGACGCTCTGGTGAACGCTTCGGAGAGATACTGGCGGAGTGGTGATTTCGAGGCGGCCGCCGGTGTCTGTCAGCGGTTCGACTCACCGCTCGCCCGCGTTTTGCAGGCGGGCCTGGCGAGGCGGAGGCTGGGGCTTGGCGAGATGGAGCGCGCCATGGTCGGCGCGGGCCAGCACGAATCGACAATTTTGTCACGAAACCTCCGTGGTTTGGGCGTCATCGCGAATCTGGCGCCGATGCTGGGCCTGTTCGGCACAGTCGTCGGGATGATTCGCGCGTTCGACGTCATCAGCCGCGCCGGGACGGGAAACCCGAATCTGGTGGCAGAGGGGATATCCGAAGCGCTTTTGACGACGGCGGCGGGCCTTTTGATAGGCATTCCCGCCCTCGCGGCGTATCATTTTTTCCGCTCGCGCAGCGGACGCCTCCTGTTCGAGATGGAATCGGTGGCTCTGGCTCTGTTGCAGAACCTTGCGGCGCAATCCGGTGAACCCGGCGAGAACACGGATGGTGCGGTCGGTCACGAAACGCAAGGTTTGGAGAGCCTGAATCCACAGCGCGAGGATATGTGAATGCGCTTTCAGGGCGATTCGGAAGAGGATTACAGCCTCCAGCTCACTTCACTCATAGACGTCGTCTTTTTGCTCCTCATCTTTTTCATGGTTTCAACCTCTTTCGTGGATTTCACCCGCAGGCTCGACATCGAACTTCCCGAAGCGAAATCGAGCGCCGAGATCCTGGAGAAAAAACCGTTTCTCATCGAAGTCGGCGTGGAGAAGCGAATCACCCTGAACGGAAAGACGGTGCTGCTCGATGACCTCGAAGGGCGGTTGAAAGCGGGCGTCGAAAGCGGAAAGTTCAAGCCCTCTCTCACGATCAAGGCGGATAAGCGTCTCGATTACGGCTATGTGATCAAGGTGATGGGCCTCATCTCCCAGGCGGGCGTTCGCGACATCTCACTGGCCACGAAATAGCGCTTGAACGGGTTTCGAGCGGGGTGTGGAACATCCGGCCTGTTTTTTATGTTGGAGAAAAAGCGTGAACCAAAGGCGCGCCGATTCCACGGTTTCCATGCCGCGCAAGGCCGAAACCACCACGCGCGTTCTCCTGCTCCGGCACGGCGCGGCGGAGGGCTCCAAAGAGGGGTTTTTCTACGGCAGCACCGACGCGCCGCTCCTCGCCGAGGGCGAGGCGCAGGTTCGGGAAGCGGCGGCGCGCGTCAAGGGCTGGCTCATGGAGAGTGAAACCGCCCTTTACGCGAGCTCGCTCACCCGCTCCGTGAGGACGGCGGAGATTCTGTCCGGCGCGATGGGGTTGGGCCTCAAGCCCGTCATCGTTCCCGATATTTCAGAGCTTCACCTGGGCGATTGGGAAGGAGAGACGCACGCAAGCCTCAGCGATAAGGAACCAGAGCGTTTGGATGAGCATTACAGGAATTTCGTCCATTCCAGGCCGCCGGGCGGCGGGGAATCCGTGGCGGAACTCGCCGCGCGCGTCTTGCCCGCTTTTCGCGAAATCTGCGCCCGGGAAAAAGAGAAGAACGTCATCGTCTGCGCCCATGCGGCGGTGAACCGGGTGATCCTGTGCGATGCGCTGGCCGCTCCGCTCGAGAGCTTTTTTCGGCTGGAACAGGATTTTGCGGCCTTGAACGTCATCGACCTGCACGAGGGCACACCCCTCGTCCGCGCGATGAACATTTAGCGCGCTGCGCGCCTTCGGGGTGATAGTCCTCAAAGACGCTCGCGAGTTTCCATTGCTCTTGAATGCGCCGATATCCGTTGACGATTAAGCAGGAAGACCGCTTTCGTCATACCCGATGATCTCATCGCTGCTTCGCTCATCACGTCTCGGCAGCCTGGCGCAATACAGGGCGATGCGGTCCAGTTCATCGGCAAGCGGGGTCCCGCCCTGCATCTTCTCCACCCGGACCAGCTTCTCCTGTATGGCGCGCTTGACGGCCTTGGTCATGGATTCGCCGGTCAGGTTCGCAAGCCTTTTCGCCAGCGTATGTGTCTCGGCGTCTTTGATGTTGAGTTGCATTGCATAATCCAAATTAAATCAATCGAGAAGATATTTTGGGTTTTACTTCCCCCTGAAGGCCTTGATGATCGCCGCACCCTCGGCGCCTGCGGCCTTGGCCCATTCGGCGGACATGGTGGCGCCGATTTTGGCGAGATCGGCGGCGAGCCGCTCACCCGGCATCTGTACGCTCATGCCGCCTGCGGCGAGTTGTTCGAGATAAAAGCCGGTCAACTCGCGCGCCCGCGCCGTTCCCGCCACTTCGGCCAATAGCGCCGAGGAGCGCAGGCAGTTTTGGGCGTGTGCGTCGAGCGCCTCGAAGGCGCGCTTGCCTGCGAATACGTAGTTGCGCGGCACCCAGGCGCGCAAATCGTAGAAGTGGCTCACCTGTTTCCAGAGCTTGTGGTAATAACCGGTCGCGCTCGAAGTGATGAAAGCCTCCACCTTGCCGCTCTCAAGTGCGCGGTCGAGTTCCACGAGTTCAATGTGGACCGAGGGCATTCCGGCAAGAGCCGCGAATCGCGCCGTCGCGGCGTTGTAGGCGCGGAACTTGATCCCCCGCATGTCGGCGACGCCGCCTATCGCGCGCTTGAAATACATGCCCTGCGGCGGCCAGGGGACGGAGTAGAGCAGCACGAGGTTCTGCGCGGCGAGAATCTTCGTCAGCCGGTCTTTAGCTGCCTGCCAAAGCCTCTCGGACGCCTCGAAAGAAGTGGCCAGAAGCGGCACGGAGTCGTACCCGAAGACGGCGTTTTCGTTCTGGTGCGCGCTCAGTAACCGCTCGCCGATGGGAGCTTCCCCGCTCTGTACGGCGCGCTTGATCTCACCGCCCTTGATGAGGGAACCGCCTCCATGCACCACGATCTCGAGTTTCCAGCCGGTGCAACCGCCCACCGCCCTGGCGCAGAGTCTGGCGCTTTGCGTGTAGTAG
>WTGD01000457.1 GCA_011523725.1 Nitrospinota bacterium | reverse complement strand
CACGCCGTTCCTCGGTCTGCTTGTGGGCACTATCGCCGGTTACCTGGGCGGGTGGGTGGACGACATACTGATGCGCTTGACCGAGACCTTCATGGTGATTCCGCGCTTCTTCCTCGCCCTGATAATCGTGGCCTTCTTCGGGGCGAGCATCTGGAACATCATCTTCGCCATTTCCATTCTGACGTGGCCGGTGACGGCCCGCCTCGTGCGCTCGGAATTCCTGACCCTGCGAACGCGGCAATTCGTGGACGCCGCGCACGTGATCGGCACGAAGCGCTCGACGATCATCTTTCGCGAGATACTGCCAAACGCCATCGGGGTCGTGGTCGTGAACGCCTCGCTGCTGACGGCGCAGGCGATGCTACTCGAAGCGGGTTTGAGCTACCTGGGCCTGGGAGACCCCAGCCTGGTGACCTGGGGAAGGATGCTCTACGAGGCACAGCCCTTTCTGCGCCAGGCGTGGTGGATGGCCGTGTACCCCGGTCTGGGCATCTTTCTTTCCGTCCTGACGCTCAACCTGCTGGGAGACGGCCTGAACGACGTGCTCAATCCCCGCTCTTCCGAGATTCACCGGACCGGACTATGAACGTGACCGCCGAGAACCGAAACGGCCTCCTACGGGTCTCCGATCTGAGGACCTACCTCGACGTCCCCTCCGGCGTGATCAAGGCCGTGGACGGCGTCTCGCTCGCAGTGAACCGCAAAGAGGCGGTCGCGCTGGTCGGGGAGTCGGGCTCGGGGAAATCCATGACGGCCCTCACCATCATCCGGCTCCAGCCGGTCGTGGCCCGCATCCTCTCGGGCGAAATACTGCTGAACGACGTGGATCTCCTGAAGCTCGATACGGCGAGCATGTGCGACCTCCGCGGGACGGAGGTCGCCATGGTCTTCCAGGACCCCATGACGTATCTGAACCCCGTCATGCGGGCGGGCGCCCAGGTGGCGGAAGTGGTGCTGGAGCACCAGAACGTCTCGAAGGGGGAGGCCCGCTCACAGGTGCTCGACGCGTTCGAGCGCGTCGGCATCCCGTCCCCCCGGAGGGTGTACGACAGCTATCCGCATCAGTTGAGCGGCGGCATGCGCCAGCGGGTGCTCATCGCCATGGCCATCTCGTGCCGCCCGTCCCTGCTCATCGCCGACGAGCCCACCACGGCGCTCGACGTGACCATTCAGGCGCAAATCATGGACCTGCTCGCCCACCTCCGCGAGGAACTCCAGAACGCCCTGTTCCTGATCACCCACGATATCGGCCTGGTGGCGGAGCATTGCGACCGGATCTACATCATGTACGCGGGGCAGATTGTGGAGCACGCCGACACCTTCACCCTGTTCGCCGAACCGAAGCATCCCTATACGGAGGGTCTGCTTCGATCGACGCTCAGCCCCGACAAACGAGTCGAGGTATTCGAGACCATCGAGGGGCAGGTGCCGAACCCGACGGATATGCCGACGGGCTGCCGCTTCCATCCGCGTTGCCCCCACGTAAAGGACATCTGCCGCGAGGAGTCACCGCCATCTCTCGATTTGGGAGAGGGGAGGATGGTGGCTTGCTGGCTTTATGAGTGAGCCCGCCGCCATGAATCATTCACTCCTGCAAGTGCAAAGGCTGACGAAGCACTTTCCCGTCGACGGGGGATGGCTCCGGCCTCCCCGCCACGTGCACGCCGTGGACGACATCAGCTTCTCGCTCGAAGCCGGCGAATCGTTCGCCCTGGTGGGAGAGAGCGGCTGCGGGAAAACGACGACGGCCCGCCTGCTGGCAAAGCTGGAGAAGCCCGACGACGGAAGCATCCTCTTCGACGAACAGGAAGTCGCGGCATTGAGCGGCCCCGCCCTCAAGCAATACAACCGCGACGTGCAGATGATATTTCAGGACCCCTTCGAGTCCCTGAATCCCCGCCGCACCGTGCGAGCCATCCTGCGCCAGCCCTTCCTCAATCATGACGTGGCCGGGAAAGGGGAGATCGATGAAACCGTCATCGGCCTCCTGAACCAGGTGGGCATGGAGCCGGGCGAAATCTTCATGGACCGCTACCCGCACCAGTTAAGCGGCGGCCAGCGCCAGCGCATCGGCATCGCGCGGGCGCTCACGCTGAAGCCCCGGCTGGTGATTGCCGACGAGCCTGTCTCCTCGCTCGACATCTCCATCCGCGCCCAGATCCTGAACCTCCTGAAGGCGCTCCAGGCGCAGCATCATCTCTCCTACCTCTTCATCACGCACGACCTGGGAGTCGTACGCTCGGTCTGCGACAGGGTGGGGGTCATGTATCTCGGCGAAATCGTGGAGCTTGCGGCGGTGGAGTCGCTCTTCACCACTCCCCTGCACCCCTACACGCAGGCGCTGCTCTCGGCCACGCCGGTGGCGGATCCGGTGAAGGCCAGGGGGCGGCGGCGCATCATCCTCGAGGGAGAGGTTCCCTCCGCCCTCGACCCGCCGACGGGGTGCCGCTTCCATACCCGGTGTCCCTACAGCGAGAAGCGCTGCGTGGAAGAGAAGCCGGCGCTGCGGGAACTCCACCCCGGCCATACGGTGGCCTGTCATTTCGCAGGGAGCGTCGGCGTCGACGATGCGGCGGATTCATCCACCTAGAGGTTTTTCATGAACGACGCGCTTGAGAAGGTGATTTCACAGGGTCGACGAACGGACGTGGCGGCTCTTCTTCAGGAACTCGTCCGCATTCCCAGCCCCACGGGAGAGGAAGAAGCTGTCCAGACCCTGGTGCAGGAACGATTCGCCGATGCCGGTCTCGAGGTGGAGGCGTTCGAGGCGAACCTGGAGGAGTTGAGAGATCACCCGGCGTATTCGGCTCCCAGCTCTTCGCTGGAAAGAGGTTATGCGGGGCGGCCCAACGTGTTCGGCCGCTTGCGGGGAACGGGAGGGGGAAGGTCGCTCCTTCTCTTTTGTCATGCTGATACGGTTCCACCCGGCCCCAGAAGCGCCTGGACCCGGGACCCCTTCGGCGGCGAGGTGGAAGAGGGCCGCCTCTATGGGCGTGGCTCAGGAGACGCCAAGTCGGGGCTGGCCGTCATGATCGCGTGCGTCCGGGCCTTGAAGGACGCCAGGGTGTGTCTCAAGGGGGATCTGACGCTCCTCTCCACCATCGAGGAAGAAGAAGGCGGCGGAGGGGGGATGCTTGCGTGCGTTCTTCGCGGTCTTCGTGCGGATGGCGCCGTCTACACGCACATGAAGCCGGGAGGACTGGGTGGCGTGGACATCGGCTCGGGCGGCGACCTGAGTTTCCGGATCACGGTGCCGGGACAGGCCGGGCACAAGGGTTCGGCGCATCTTTTCGTAAACGCCATCGAGAAGGCAGAGTACGTCCATGCCGCGCTCAGAGAGCTGGACGCGCAAAGAGCAGAGGCGGTTCGTGAACCGCTTGTGGAAAAACGATTCGAAATAAGCGGACTCGAACCCCGCACGGTGAACCTCGTGGTGACCATGATCCGCGCGGGCGTCTCCATCGGCCAGCTTCCGGCGGAGTGTGTCCTCGAGGGCGTAGCGGGGGTGGCCCCGAGAGAGAGCCTCGATGAGGTGAAGAAACTGGTAGAAGACCACGTCGCCCGGGCCGCTGCGGCCGACGCTTGGCTTCGCGAGCATCCGCCCCGCCTGGAATGGACGGAGAGGCGCGCGGAACCCTGCCTCACCGACCCCGAACACCCGTTCGTCAAAACGGCGTTGGCGGTAGCGGAACGAGTCACGGGCCGCCCCTGCCAGCGTCAGGCCCTGAACGGGACGACGGACATGCGCTTCCCGGTTCTCTACGGCGACACACCCACGATCATG
>WTGD01000081.1 GCA_011523725.1 Nitrospinota bacterium | reverse complement strand
ATGTCGGACATATATGTCCGACCTACACGCCAATTGACAACCCGGCCCAAAAGGGACTTTTTCAACAACCCCGCGCGCGCCGGTCCCTACGCGCGTCATATTCTCCCGGACGCGATGGCGGCGCCCTCGGCCAGCGCCGCGAGCTTGACATAGACGATGTCGGGATCGACCGAACCGAAACCGGCGAACGTCCCGAACCCGCAGTCGGTTCCGGCGACCAACCGCTCCGGGCCCACGAGTTCCACGAAGCGCCCGATGCGCTGCGCGACGAGTTCGGGGTGCTCCACGAAGTTGCTCGTCGTGTCGATGACGCCGGGCACGAGGATCATATCGTCGGGAATCTCGTCCAGCCGGTCGCGGAATACGGTCCATTCGTGCTCATGCCTGGGGTTCGCGTTCTCGAACAGGACGTAGCGGGCGCGGGCGGACATGAGGGCGGAGAACACGTGATCCAGCCCGACGTCGCAGATGTGCGGTCCCTCGTAGTTCCCCCAGCAGATGTGGACGCGCACCCGCGCCGGGTCGGCGTCGCGCAGGGCGTGGTTCAGCACTTCGATGTTGGCCGCCGCTATCTCGCCGAACTCGGCGTCGGAACGATCCTCATACAGCACGTGGCGCGCTAGCCCTAAGTCCGGGCAGTCGAGCTGCAGGTCGAGTCCTGCCGCCAGGATCGCGTCGTATTCGGTCTTCATCGCGTCGGCGAGCGCTTCCAGGTAGGCATCGCGCGAGGGGTAGTAGGCGTTTGGCATGAACAGCGCGATGACGCCGGGTGACGCCGCGTTCAGGAATCCGCGCTTGGCGCCATGCGCCGCCATTGCGCTCTTCATGTTGGCGATGTCGGCCCGGAGGTCGGCGTCGTCCTTCGGCTCCACCGGCCCGGTGCATTGCGGACGGACGAGCTTGGGCGTCCCGCCCTGGCTCGCGAGGCGTTCGAGATAGCGCGGGAAGAGCTTGAGATCGCCCGGCACGGCGCGGGCGCTGTTGCCCGAGAAGCCGGTGTAGCGGTTCTTGACGTAGGTGGTGTAGGAAATCTTGGAGGTCTCGCCGTCGGAGACGATGTCGACCCCGGCTTCGACCTGCCGCCGAACCGTCTCCGCGCATTCTTCCGCCATGCAGGCGGCGAACTCGTCTGCGTCGTAGGGCTCTTCCCGGTCGCGGGCGAAGAGAAAATCGAGCGCCCGCTCGCTCCTGGGAAGCGACCCGACGTGGGTGGTGGCGATGCGCGTCATGAAGCTCTCCTCCCCCTGCGGGCGGCCGGCAATTCCCGCCGCCCGGCTAGACGAACTTCCACGGGCTGTAGAGCGGCACCTTGCTCCGCTTCAGGACCCCTTTCGCCAGGCGTCCGATGCGCTCCACGATCTCCGCCTCGTCCACCGACTTGACCTCGCGGTTCTCCATCAGGAACTTCCCGTCGACCATGACGCTCTCGCAGCTGTTCCCCTGGGCCGAATAGACGAAATTCTGGATCTCGTTGTAGAGGGGGACCCAGTCCGGCCGCTTCATGTCGAAGATGGCGATGTCGGCCTTCTTGCCCGGTTCGATGGAGCCGATCTCCCGCTCCATGTTCATGGCCCGGGCGGCGTTGATGGTCGCCATCTCGATGGCCTTCTCGGCGCTCCCCGCGGAGGGGTCGTAGCGGTAGTCCTTGGGCGTCGCCGCCGCAAGGTAGATGAGGCGCACCATGTCGTTGAAGTTCGAGCAGTCCGACGCGTCGGTGCCGATGGCGACGTTGACGCCCGCCTCCATCATCTCCGGGAACTTCCCGAAGGCGGAGAGGCCATAGCTGATCTTCATGGCCGTGCTCGGACAGTGCAGGACGTTCGTCCGCGTCTTTGCGAGAAGCTCGATCTCCTTTGCGCTCACGTGGATCATGTGGGTGAGGGCCACGTTCTTCCCGAGGGCGCCGATGTTGTAGAGATGCTCGATGGGGCGCGCGCCGTTCAAGCTCAGGCTCTCCTGGACGTTCTCGATCATGTTGGCCTGGTGCATGTGGAGGATGGTCCTGTACTCGTCCGCCATCTCCTTGGACTTGACGTAGAGCCTGTCCGAGCAGCGCCCCATTCCGACGACCACGACGCAGGGCTTCACGAGACCCACCCCGCCGCGGTAGTCCTTCATGAACTTCTCGTTCTCGTTCAGGCACTTGCGGGTGCTCTCGACCAGCATGTTGTGGCCCTGGCTCACCATGTCGAACGACCTTCGGCCCATCAGGCCGCGCATTCCGATGCGGGAGACGCCCTCGATGACGGGGCCGGGGTTGTAGGAGCCCGCCTCGAGGAAGGTCGTCACCCCCGTCTTCAAGGTTTCGACCAGGATGCCGAGACCGCCCCATATCTCATCCTCGGCGTTCACGATGGTGGCGACCTTGCGGTGGACGAAGTCGGACCACGGCATCCCCGCGAGGGTCTCGGGCGAGAGGCCCCGGTGCATGTGGTGGTAGAAGTGGATGTGCGCGTTGATGAGACCTGGGGTGACGAGCTTCATCGCGGCGTCGTAGGTCCGTTTGGCCTCGTATTTTTTCTTGAGCGCCGAAGCCTTCCCGACGTCCTTGATCCGGTTCCTCGTGATGGCGACCGCGCCGTTTCGGATGACCCTCCGCTCCGGGTCCACGGTGACGACGGTTCCGTTCTCGATCAGGACATCCACCTTGGTCTTTGCGGCCATGGCGTCCTCCCCTGCGCAGGTTTTCAGAGATTCGAAAATTGCTATAAATAAACCCTACACAAGGGGGTTTTTGATGACAACCGAAGCAAAATGAGCAGACGATGAGGGTTCGGGCGCTTTCCCGCGCTTTCCCGATGAGGAAACGACCACGGAATGGTTCGAGGGCAACGCCGTTTGACCGGAAGGACACGCTCTCGTATTCTGCATTCATTGCAGAAATCGAAATAACAGCTCTATTCGCCCAAAGAGGTCGACGGGAGAGATACCCTTTGCCGTGCGTCTCTCTCGCGGGAGAGCCTTACATCATTCGTTGCGCCGCTTTGCTTTGAGTGTGGGTCTTGAGGTCGTGAACGCCTAACCGGAGGCCGATCACGATGAAGCGATTCCACTGGGAAACCTGGGTCGGGCTCTCGGTTCTCGCCATCAGCCTGACCGGTCTGGCGCTGATACCCAGCCAGGTGCTGCTCCGGAAGGTGGGGGAGCGCACCATCCCGTTCCCGCCCGGCGCCTTTCCCTCGCTCGCCCTCTCCCTGCTGGCGATTCTGGCTGCCCTGATGGCCGCGCGAAGCTGGTTCTCGCCCTCTGCGGGGAGCGAGCCCCCACCCGGCGGGCCGCTTCGGACACGTGTCCTGGTTCCCGTCGCCACCTTCGTCCTCTACATCTTCCTCGTCGAGTGGTTCGGTATGCTCCCCGCCACCCCCGTTGCGGTCGCCCTGTTCGCCTTTCAACTCGGGATGCGGGATTGGCGGTCCATCGCGCTGCTTACGCTGCTCACCCCGCTCTTCATCTGGGTCTTCTTCGGACATTTCCTGGGCGTCGTTCTGCCCGAAGGCAGACTCTCGGGCGGGGACTTCTAGAATGTGGGCCCAACTGGGAGAAGGCCTGCTCCTGAGCCTGCGCTTCGATGTGCTCGCCGTCCTCGTGATCGGAATGCTGCTGGGGATCGTGGTGGGCGGCCTCCCCGGCCTCACGGCCGCCATGGCGGTGGCGGTTCTGCTGCCGATTTCTTTTTTCGTCGAACCCGTTCTGGGGATTCCCTTCCTCCTGGCCATCACGAAG
Source organism: Nitrospinota bacterium (assembly GCA_011523725.1). Classification (GTDB taxonomy): domain Bacteria; phylum UBA8248; class UBA8248; order UBA8248; family UBA8248; genus Bin107. Next base: position 62 of record WTGD01000081.1, on the reverse strand, counting down.
GGAGCGATTTTCGGCGGATCGATACCCGCGATCCTCATCAACACGCCGGGGACGGGGGCGGC
>WTGD01000148.1 GCA_011523725.1 Nitrospinota bacterium | reverse complement strand
TCGCCTCTCACCGTCGCGCGGATGAACTCGCGGTTCATCTTGGCGATGTGGCTGATGCTGATGTCCTTGGGGCACATGGCCTCGCACTCGGCGTGGTTGGTGCAGTTGCCGAAACCCTCCTCATCCATCCGGGCGACCATGTCGAGCACCCGCTGGCCGCGCTCGGGCATCCCCTGGGGCAGGTGCGCGAGGTGGGAGACCTTCGCCGCCACGAAGAGCATGGCCGAGCCGTTCGGGCACGACGCCGCGCAGGCGCCGCAGCCGATGCAGGCGGCCGCGTCCATGGCCGCGTCCGCGTCGGGCTTGGGGATGGGCACCGCGTTGCCGTCGGGCGCGCCGCCCGTGTTCGCGGAGATGAAGCCGCCCGCCTGGATGATGCGGTCGAACGAGGTGCGATCCACCACCAGGTCCCTCAGCACCGGGAAGGCGCTCGCCCGCCAGGGCTCGATAGTGATGGTGTCGCCGTCGTTGAACTTCCTCATGTGAAGCTGGCAGGTGGTCGTTCCCGAGAAACCCCCGTGCGCCTTCCCGTTGATGACGAGCGAGCACATGCCGCAGATTCCCTCGCGGCAGTCGTGATCGAACGCGATGGGCTCCTTGCCCTCCTCGATGAGGCGCTCGTTCGTCACGTCGAGCATCTCCAGGAAAGACATGTCGGGGATGATGCCGCTCACCTGGTAGGTTTCGATCCTGCCCGTCGACTGAGCGTCCTTTTGCCGCCAAACCTTGAGGGTGAGGTCCATTACTTGTAACTCCTCACGCTGAATTCCACCTCTTCGAATTCGAGAGTTTCCTTGTGCAGTATCGGGCGTCCGCCGTTGCGCGGCGCCTCCCACGCGCTCACGTGGCTGAAATTCTCATCGTCGCGAAGGGCTTCGCCCTCCTGTGTCTGGTATTCCTCCCGGAAGTGGCCCCCGCACGATTCCTTCCGCAAGAGCGCGTCGTAGCACATGAGTTCCGCGAATTCCAGGAAATCGGCCACGCGCAGCGCCTTCTCGAGCTCGGGGTTCAGCTCCTCACCGCCGCCGGGTACGCTCACGTTCTCCCAGAATTCCTCCTTGAGCGCGGGGATCAGGTCGAGCGCCTTCGTCAGGCTCTGGTCGGTGCGGGCCATTCCGCAGTAATCCCAGCAGATGAGGCCCAGTTCGCGGTGGAACGAGGTGACCGTGCGCTTGCCGTCGATAGAGAGCACCCGGTGGATCCTGTCCTTCACGTCTTGGGCGGCTTGCGTGAATTCGGAAGATTCGGCGGAGTAATCGCCGGGCGTCTGGTTCGCGAGGTAGTTCCCCACCGTATAGGGTGCTACGAAGTAGCCGTCCGCCAGTCCCTGCATGAGCGCGCTCGCGCCCAGGCGGTTCGCGCCGTGGTCGGAGAAATTCGACTCTCCCAGCACGAACAGGCCGGGGATGTTGCTCATCAGGTTGTAGTCGACCCAAAGCCCGCCCATGGTGTAGTGGATGGCCGGGTAGATGCGCATGGGCACCTGATAGGCGTTCTCGCCCGTGATCTTCTCGTACATATCGAAGAGGTTGCCGTAGCGCTGCTGCACCACGGGCAGGCTCAAGCGCTTGATGGCGTCCGTGAAGTCGAGATAGACGCCCAGGCCCGTATCGCCCACGCCGCGCCCCTCGTCGCACGCTCTTTTCGCCGCGCGCGAGGCGATGTCCCGAGGCGCCAGGTTCCCGAAGCTCGGGTACATGCGCTCCAGGTAATAATCGCGCTCATCCTCGGGTATCTCGGCGGGTCCGCGCGGGTCGCCCTCTTTCGTCGGCACCCAGATGCGCCCGTCGTTTCTGAGCGATTCGGACATGAGCGTGAGTTTCGACTGGTGATCCCCCGAAACCGGAATGCAGGTGGGGTGGATCTGCGTGTAGCAGGGGTTCGCGAAATAAGCGCCCTTCATGTACGCGCGTATCGAGGCGGTGACGTTGTTCCCCATCGCGTTCGTCGAGAGATAGAAGACGGGGCCGTACCCGCCCGTCGCCATGATGACCACGTCCGCCGCGTGTGTTTCGATCTCCCCGGTCACGAGGTTTCTCGTGACGATTCCTTTCGCCTGCCCGTCGACCAGGACGATTTCGAGCATCTCGGTGCGCGAGTGCATCTTCACCGTGCCGACCGCTACCTGGCGGCTCAGGGCCGCATACACGCCCAGGAGGAGCTGCTGGCCCGTCTGGCCCCTGGCGTAGAAGGTTCTCGACACCTGCGCGCCGCCGAAGGAGCGGTTCGCGAGCTGGCCGCCGTACTCGCGCGCGAAGGGCACGCCCATGGCGACGCACTGGTCGATGATGTTCGCGCTCACCTGCGCCAGCCGGTACACGTTCGACTCGCGGGAGCGGAAATCGCCCCCCTTGATGGTGTCGTAGAAGAGCCTGTAGGTGCTGTCGCCGTCGTTCTGGTAGTTCTTGGCGGCGTTGATCCCGCCCTGTGCCGCGATGGAGTGCGCACGGCGGGGGCTGTCCTGATAGCAGAAGCAGTCCACGTTGTAGCCCAACTCGCCCAGCGTGGCCGCCGCACCGCCTCCGGCCAGCCCCGAACCCACCACGATCACCTTGTAGCGGCGTCTGTTGGCCGGGTTCACGAGCTTCATGTTGAAGCGGTGGTTGTCCCACTTCTCCGCCAGAGGACCGTCGGGGACGTTTCCGTTCAGGCTGCCGTTCGTATCCATACCCTTCTCCTCACCAGGGGAGAACTATTTCAACACGCCCGCCAGGACGGCCAGCGGAATCGACATGAAGCCGATTGCGACGAGGACGCCGCTCCAGGGGCCCAGCCGTTTGATGAGCGGGTTGTAAGAGGGATTGTTGATCCCGAGCGACTGGAACAGGCTCGTCACGCCGTGGCTCAGGTGAAGCCCCAGCAGGATCATCGAAACCAGATACACGCCCGACACCGCGGCGTTCCCGAACCCGAGAATCACCATCCGGTAGACGTCGTGGCGGCCCTGCGCGTCGTGCAACCCGGCGAACTCGGGGTTCGTGGCGAACAGGGTGAAATGGAGCAGATGATAGGCGGCGAAGGCCAGAACCAGCAAGCCCGTCAGCACGATGGAACGGCCCGCATAGGTGACCATCGTGGATTCGGATACCGCGTAAGCCTGCGGCCGGGCCGCCTTGTTCATGCGCCAGAGACGCAGCGCAGATCCGATGTGCACCAGGAAGACGACCAGCAGGCCGATACGGGCCACCCACAGCAGAGCGCCCAAATCTTTCAGTCCCTTCGCGTAGGCGTTCGTCGCCTCGGGGCCTGCGAACATCAGGAGGTTGCCGAGCATGTGGGCGATGATGAACAGGACCAGCAGGATACCGGTGACGGCCATGGCGACTTTCGCGCCGATGGATGATTGCAGGACATTCGCAAACCGGCCCATCAATTGCTCCCCCGAAAGCAAATAATCTCAATGTCGAGAGGGTTGATTCGTCTAACCGGGTGGCAATGTATAGATTCATGCGCGCATGGTCAACCGCATTCGGGAAAATCCTCTTTTTTCACCAGACCCCGTTTCACCCCGTGGCTTATCGGCGATTTTTGCGATATTTTAGGCTTGGAATTAGCACGATTCACCGGCAAACCGACCCAAGGGGCTTGTTGAAAAAGCCCCTCGGGCAAGGGGGTTGGGGGGTTCACCGCAAGGAGGGATGAAGGGTTCGGAGGGAATCATCCTTCACTCGCCTTCCCGCGGCTTGAAAACCAACCCCCCCTACCCCCCCTTATCAGGGGGGTAAAAAAGGCCATGCCCCCACCAGGGCGAGGGGCTTTTGTTTTTTCTTGCCCCCCTGATAAGGG
>WTGD01000102.1 GCA_011523725.1 Nitrospinota bacterium | reverse complement strand
CGTGACAGATATGCAAACGGGCCCCCGTGGCCGTGGACAGGGTGAGGGCGTCGAATACCGCGAGGTCCTCGGCGAAATTCGGCCGGCTCAGACGCCAGGCGTCGATGTCCGGCTTCATCGTCTCCTTGCACCGCTCGGTGAAGAGCTCGAGAATCGGATTTGATTCGGCGTGGATTCCGATCTGCCCGTCGAAGCCCGCGATTTCCTCGAACAGGAGGAAGAGCTTGTCGATGTCGACTGTAATGTAATTCGCGAAATCTTCTTTGAAGGCCCCCGTTACGGCGGTGAAAATCTTGTAACCGATGGCGCCCAGTTCCTGGAAATGATGGAGTTCCTTTCGGTTCTGATCGCAAGCCCAGGCGTAGAGAGCGATATCTGCGTACGTACGATTTTCGATGAGCGCTTTTCGTTCGAGAAAATCCTCGGGCGTCAGAACATCGGGTATGCCGTTTGGCATCTGCATCACCGTCGTCACGCCGCCGACGGCGGCGCAGGCGGTTCCGGTGGTGAAGTCCTCCTTTTCGGATTCCCCCATGTCGCGCAGGTGTACGTGGGGGTCGATGATTCCCGGCAGAAGGAATTTCCCCCCGAGATCGATCTCCTTAGCGCTTCTATCGGGAAGAGGGCCTTCTTCGACCGATGCAATCTGCCCGTCGCGCAGGGCCACGTTGGCGCGGCGAATCTCTTCGGTCGTCACGACATTCGCGTTCATCAAGTTGTAATCACGATTTGCGTCTTGGGGCGTCATCGCTGTTCCTCTTGTGATGGGTAAGAAGTCGTAACCTCATCCGCTCCCGCTCCGCGCCGGAGACGCAAGGAAACATCTGCGGATCTCCAGCGTTGCCATCCGACAACGGCCAGGAGGCCTAAGAGGCCGATTCCGTTCGCTGCAATCGAGTAGGGGATCAACAAAATCCCGGAGACCACCAGGAACACCCGTTCCACGATGTGGAGCTCGCTCAGCATTCTTCCCTGGACACCGTAAGTGAAGGCCAGGACCCCCATGAGAGAGGTCCCGACAGAGTAGACCACTTCCCAGGGACTTCCGATAAAAACGAGGCCGGGGCTGTAAACGAACATGAAGGGGACGATGAACGCCGCCAGCCCGATGCGTATCGCCAGGAATCCCGTCCGCAGCGGAGGCGCCTTGGCGATGGCGGCGCCCGCGTACGCAGCCAGTGCGACCGGCGGCGTGATCGCCGAAATGATGCCGGAATACAGGACGAAGAGGTGCGCCGATATCTTGGGCACGCCGGCCTTGACCAGGGAAGGGGCAATCAGCACGGCCAGAATAATGTAGGCCGGCATGGTGGGCATCCCCATCCCGAGCAGAATGCTGGTCACCATGCCGATCACCAGCATCGGAAGCAGAGCTTCATGGGCCAGCTCGAGGAGAGCGAATGAGACCTTCGCACCCAGGCCCGTCAGCGTGAAGATGCTCACCACGATTCCCGCACACGCGCAGGCGAGCGCGACCTGCAGCGTGGCCATTGTTCCCGCGCGAAGCGCGTTGAGGATCTGCCGGGGCGACAACCGGCTGGCGGCTTTCAGGGAACTGACAGCGACCGTGGCCACAATCGCCCAGAAACCCGATTTCGTGGGGGACCAGTGCATGTACATCAACATGAAAACGAGAATGACCGGGGGGGCGAGAAAGGGCCAGCCTTCCGAGAGGAGCCGCAACGGCCTGGGGAGCTCCGATCGATCCATTCCCCGAAGCCCCAGGCGCACGGCTTCCAGGTCCACGGCGATGAACACCGCGACGTAATAGAGGATGGCAGGCAGCAGCGCCATGACGATAATCTCTCGATACGTGACGTGGATCATCTCGATCATGATGAAAACGGCCGCACCCATGATGGGGGGCATGAACTGGCCGCCGGTCGACGACACCGCCTCGACCGCGGCGGCAAAGGTGGGTTGGTACCCGAGACGCTTCATCATCGGTATGGTGAACGTCCCCGTGCCCACGACGTTGGCCGTGGCGCTGCCCGAGATCGTGCCGAAAAGAGTGCTCCCCACGACCGCGACCTTTGCCGGCCCACCCCGCACCCGGCCGAACAGCCCGAAGGCGAGATCGATGAAGAATCGGCCCGCTCCGGTCTCTTGAAGAAAAGCCCCGAACGTGATGAACAGAATGACGAATGTCGCTGAAACTCCGATCGGGAATCCGTAAATGCCTTCCGTACTGGTGTAGGAGTGCTGCAGAATCCGCCCCCAGTCGTAACCGCGGTGCCCGAAGATGCCCGGCATGTTCGGACCCCAGTAGGCATAGATCACGAATGCCACGGCGACCAGCGGCAACGTCCAGCCGATGACCCTCCGGGTCGCTTCGAGCACCAGGATGATGGCGACGATTCCGAGGAGCATGTCCGGCAGATTCGGGTTCCCGTCCCGGAAGGTGAGAACATGGTATTGATCGATGATGTAGAGGCCGATGGTGATACTTCCGATAACGAAAACGGTGTCGAGGAGTCGACCGAAAACATAGTACCGCTTGCTCGTTGAAGTCGGATAAAGAAGGTATGTGAGAATCAGGAGCGGACTCAAGTGAATCGAGCGTTGAATGAGCGCTCCATATGCACCGGCGAAACCCGTGTACAGGTGGAAGACCGCCACTGCAATGGCCAGCCAGGTGATGACCGGGTTGAGAAAACGCTCGAAGGCGTTGTCCGGGCGGGCCCGGCCGTGAACGATTACCCCCGACTCTTCCGGATCCGGCGATTGCTTCGGATCGCCATTCGCTTTCACTGCACGACTCCCTTGCGGTGGTCGGCGCCCCCGCCCTCAGGCGGGGGCGCTGAAGTACTCATACGACAGCTTACTTGATGCCCTTTTCCTTGAAGTAACGCGCGGCGCCGGGATGAATGGGAATGGGAATTTTCCCGGCGGATCCGGGAAGTTTGTACTTCGACCCGGCGCGGTGAATGGCGGCGAGCTCGGCGGTGTGCTCGAGGATCGTTTTCGTCACCGCGTAGACCGTCGCGTTGTCCATGTCCACGTGGGTGATGACGATAGTCGCCGAAGCCATCGCCCCGACGTCTCCCTTCATACCGTTGTAAGTGCCCTTGGGAATGCTGGAAGGCGTCCAGTATGGATGCGCCTTGTTGATTTTCTTCATGTCTTCCATGGAGACGGGGACCAGTCTCACGTCGTGCGTCGAAGTGATGTCTTTGACCGCACCTCCCGGAATTCCGGCGAGTTGAATGGTGGCGTCAATGGTTCCGTCCTTGAGCGCCGCAACGGCTTCGGTTTGGGTCAAATGATCCGTTCGGGCGAACTGTTTGGTGCTGATCCCCAGAACCTCCAGCATCGCCACACCCATGACCGCCGTGGAGCTTCCCGGCTGGCCGATGGAGATCCGCTTGCCACGATAGTCATACACACTCTTGATTCCCGATTTCCTGAGCGTCACGAAATGCTCGATACTGGCGTGACCGCTCATCAATGCGCGGAGCTTGTATTTCTCTCCCGGCTTGAACCGCCCGCCTCCTTTCACCGCAAAGTAGGCGGCGTCCGGGGTCGTCAGACCAAAATCGGCCCTTTTGGTTCCGATGAGGCGCGTATTGCCGAAACCGCCTCCCGTGACCTCGGCGTTCGCCCGCATCCCCGGAATGTATTTTGACAAAATCTTGGCCATTCCGGTTGCGACCACGATGTACGTCCCGCCCGAAGCGCCGCCGGCGATGGTAACGAATTTCTTGGCGGCATGGGCGGAGGAAATCGTCATCGCCAAAACGACAATGACCAACACCGCAAACCTGATGAATGTCCTCATTGCGCGCATCATTTTCTCCCCTCCTTGTTTGGGTAGACTAGGAACTTTCCTTGACCTCCCGGATGGATGATGAAGCAACAATAAGAGTCCGTATCACAATGATTCGCAATAAACTCACAAAAACAGGATCGCTATGCTTGAGCTTCCTTCCAGCCCAGGGACGCCGAAACCTCACGAGCGGCTCCGATGACCTGGGCGGCAAGGATTTCCCGGTTCGAGTTTTCGATCCGGTGAACCGGGGCCGAGAGCGTCAACGAAGCCGCAACGATGTCCCGTTCATCCAGCACCGGTGCGGAAATCGCCCTGGCCCCGACGATGAACTCCTGATCGCTGTACGCGTGGCCTTTTTGACGAATCTCCTTGAGTTCATTTCTTAACTTGGCGGGATCGGTGATCGTATTTGTTGTCACCCTCGACAGTTTCTGCTGCATGATCGTCTCGACCTCCTCATCCGGCAAAAAGGCGAGAAGGGCTTTCGACGCCGCCCCGACGTGCAGGGGCCGCACCTCGCCCACGAAAAAGCGGGTGATCATCGATTGGCGGCTTTCGATGCACTCGATGCAAATGGTCTCCCGGCCCGATTTGATGCACAGGAAAGTCGTTTCCCCCGTTTCCGAGCTAAGCCTTCTCATGACGGGAAGCGCAAGCTCGCAAAGGGTTCCAAGTCGTCCGTTCCGGGAACTGTTCTTCGAGAGGAGGGAGAGGGAAGGCCCCAAGCGGTATTTTCCGTATTCGGAGGAAGCGTCCACGAAGCCCCTGGTCTGGAGGGTCTTGAGGAATCGGTAAGTCGTACTTTTGGGTAGCCGAATTTCGGAGGAGAGTTCTTCCACCGAAGAAGAACCGGAGCCATGGGCTATCGCCCAGAGGAGATCGATTGCCTTGTCTATCGTCTTCAGGGAGGAAGTAGACATTATATTCTCAAATATTAAGAAATATTTTCTTGGTTTTCAGTAAATATAGGCCTCATCCCTGTTTTTGTCAACCGACAATCGGCTTGTCCCAAAATGATTCCCGTCCGCGTGGGAGAATGTTCGAGATATTTTCTGTTTGAGGCTTCGAAGTGATTGGGGAAATTGCCCAGAAATCCAACTGATTATAGTAAATCCTAAGCAAACGGCGCGAGGCGGGGTCTTGATCCCATTATTAGAGAAAAAGACCCGCCAAGCTGCGCTGGAGTATCAATTCTCCTTCTTTCGACTTGATTACATTTTGCAGGAAATAAATCTCGCTCGAAATTCAAAAAACAAGTATTTCCAATAGTAACAATGAACTACAAAGACCCCACTACTCATAGGAATCCCCCAGTGCCCATAAACGGGTGTAAAAAGCTTTCACAAATTTCTTCGTAAAAGATTCGGTAAAATTAAAATTTAAATCCGAAAGGCACACCCAAGAGCAAGTCCCTTGTCTAGTATAGTTGGGCCGGCGGCTTACGTTTTGCCTTCCAGTTCGATGCGCCTGAAGTAGTAACTGTCCTCGGCCGTCACGACCAGCCCCTCCGTCGCGGCATTGCGGATCGCCGTAACCTCGATCTGGTACTTCAAGCCGTAGTGCGAAATTTTCCCCAATCCGGTTTCGACCGAATTCCTGGCGGGGAACGGAAAGGTGAAAAAGTTCCTGTAAAGGGCGTTGTAGGCGTCATAGTCGCGGAAATCGGTCAGCGACACCTGCGATTGCGCGACGTCCAACACCTCCATGTCGAACTCCCTCAGAAGATGCTCCACATTGGCAAGGACGTTTCGCGTCTGCTTCTGGATGTCGCCGGGGTCGCGCACGCCGCCTTCATCATCCACGCTGAGGATTCCGTTGGAAATCATCATCTCACCGGCCAGAACGCCTCGGGCGTTTCCGGGTCCCGTCCGATACTCCTTCTCGCCAAGGTATGCGGTCGCCTCTATTTTTACGTCGGCTTCGAGAATCGGCAAAGGCGCCGTCACGATCGTCGTGACCGGTCCTGGTTCCGCAAATGCGGCGTCGATTACCGCTTCAACCGCCTCCACGTCTCTCATATCACGGACGAATACCCGCAGGCGGATGACGTCGCCTAAGGATCCGCCGTTTTCGGTCAATATGTCTCCAATCCCCTCGAGGATAGCCTCGGTCTGCGCCCTGGCATTGCCCGGCGAGACGACCTCGCCCCGGGCGTCGAGCGGCAGCCGCGCACTCAGGCACAACAGGTCGCCCATCCTCCTGCCGGCGCAGGAGGGCGCATATTCATGCGCCTGCTTCCCGACCGGCCGGAGTGGTTTGGTTTCTACGGCGCCGGCAAAGCCTTCGATTTCCATGATCATCGATGGCATATAGAGACCGTAGCCGGTGAGCGTGTCAGCCGGTTCGGCCGGGGGGAGGTGCTTCTCGTACGCTTTGATGAATGGCCCGATCTCTCTCCATCCGTCCAGGAACAGGTTCAGGCGAAGAACGTCACGCCACTTACCGCCGGCGATCTCGACAGCGAGCTTCAAGGACTCGATGGCCTGGCGTGTCTGGGCTTCCATGTCCGCACGACCGGGCGTTTCACCGGCCATTCGGCCATTCGGGATGCCATCGACCACCAACGCCTCCGTCGTGATGCCCGGCATCCCGCCAAGAAAAATGTAACCCCCCGCCCGGAACGCGTAACAGTAAGGTCCTGATGGCGGAGGCAGTCTCGGGTCTTGTATTGTTCTGGGCATACTCGGATTCTCCTATCTTGAGACTTGTGATGACCGGTTGTCGCGCGGTTGCAAGAACTTAACCCCCCAGGTAGTGGCGTATCAGGTCACCGTCACCGACAAGACTGGCGGTGGGCCCGGCCATGGAGATCTTGCCGTCGCGCAATATGTACCCGAAGTCAGCGACCGAGAGCGCCAGATGGACATTCTGCTCGACCAGAAGAATCGTCATTCCGGCTTCTTTCAGTTTCATGATGATTTCGCCTAGGCGCTCGACAAGTATCGGCGCAAGCCCTGAGGAAGGTTCATCAAGCAACAGAAGCTTCGGCCGCGAAATCAGACCGCGCCCGAATGCGACGAGCTGTTGTTGTCCGACGCTGAGCGCATTGCCCTTGCGTCTCAGCCATTGGCGAACCTCCGGAAACCGTTCGTAGATTGCCTCGAAATCGTCCTTCGATTTCTCCTGGCGGCGCCGCGCGTAAGCGCCGAGCCTCAGATTTTCCATCACCGTCAGCGGCGCGAAGATGCGGCGGCCCTGTGGCACCAGGGAAATACCCATTGGAACGATTTCGCGAGGCTCCATGCCGCAGATTTCCCTATCCTCGAACCGGATGCTGCCGGCGCTCGCCTTCACGGCGCCGACGATCGTTTTCAGCGTCGTCGATTTCCCCGATCCGTTACCGCCAAGCAGGGTAATGACCTTGCCGGCGGGAACGTCGAGCGAGACCCCGCTCAGCACCTGTACAGGCCCATACGAGGCCCATATATTCTCAAGTGTCAACATATTTCATCGCCTTGCCCAGATAGGCCTCGATGACGTTCGGGTCCCTGCGAACGACCTCAGGCGTTCCCTCGGCGATCTTCTCGCCGTGATCGAGAACCGTGATCCGATCGGAAATGCTCATCACCAGACGGATGACATGCTCAATCAGTAATATGCTCGTCTTCCCGCGAGCACGCAGGTTATCCAGGATTTCGGTGAGCCGCTCGTACATCACCGGACTCAAGCCCGCGGCCGGCTCGTCCAACAGGACCAGCAGCGGATCGGAAACCAGCGCGCGCGCGAGTTCCAGCATGCGTTGCTGTCCGAACGACATCCGGTTTGCCGGCCGGTTGGCAAGATGAGCGAGCCGCACGGATTCAAGCGCCTCATACGCCCTGTCCCTGATCTCCGAGTCTTCCCGCACGACCCGAGGCGGGCGAAAGACCCCGCCGATGACACCGCTGCGGCTCCTGCCATGATAGCCGACCATCACGTTCTCAAGCCCCGTCATCTCCGAAAACACCTGAAGGTCCTGAAAGGTGCGCGAAATACCCAGCCCGGCCATGCTGTATGCTTTTGTCGAACTGATATTCCGGCCGTTAAAAACGACCTCTCCTGATTTCTGGCGCAAAAACCCCGTGATTGCGTTGCAAAGGGTCGTCTTTCCCGATCCGTTCGGACCAATCAGCCCGTGAATCTCGCCAGTGCCAATCTCGAGCGATACGCTCGAGAGAGCCCTGAGCGCTCCATAATTCACGGTCAGATCATCCACCTTAAGGATTGACATTGTCTTTCACCGGATTGGCGGCCAGGATTTCGCTTGTTTCCGGGCCAGCGCCCGAGAGTTCGGGGGTTCCTTCCTCCCGTCTGAAAGCAGACAGCAAACGGTGGACGAGGTCCGCCAGTCCCCCCGGCAAGAACACCATGAACGTGATAAGAAGCAGCCCGAAGATCAGGATTCGATACTCCGCGAGCGCGCGCAGCATCTCCGGGATGCCAAGGACGAAGAACGCCCCGATAACGGCGCCGGCGAAGCTGCCAAGACCGCCAATTACGACCATCGTAAGAAATGCGATCGACTGCAGGATCGTGAAGGAATCCGGACTGATATAGGAGAAGAAGTGGGCATACAGCGAACCTGCAATCCCGGCGCAGCCGGCAGCGATACAAAAAGAGAGCGTCCGGTACCAGGCGACATTCACTCCCATGGAGATAGAAGCCAGTTCGTTCTCGCGGGCCGCGATCAAACCACGACCATAACGTGACCTTATCAGTCGCTGCAGCGCCGCGTATACGATCACCAGGACGACTATCGTCAGAAAATAGAAGGGCGCGCCTTCCTCGAACACATAGGCGCCGATGGAGGGTTTTCGAATACCGCTGATGCCCGACATTCCGTTCGTTACTTTCTTCCAGTTAATGAACACGAGATGCATGATCTCGCCAAAACCCAGGGTCGCGATGGCGCAAAAATGAGTCGGCAGCCTCAATATCGGCCCGAACAGCAATCCGAATACTGCGGCGACGATCGCCGCCGCTAGGATTGCGAGGAAGAATGGAACGCCGAAGTAAACGGTCAGGATCGCCGATGTGTAGGCGCCAATTCCCAGGAACGCCGCATGACCGACGATGATGGCGCCAGCGTATCCGATGACAAGCTGCAGTCCGAGGGCGCCCGTGGCGTAGATGAGGATGAGCGTGACGAGATAGGTCTCATATGTATCCAGGAGCAGCGGCAACGCAAAGACGACGCCGCCGAGCGCGGCGAGCGTGGCGTACCTCAGATGGGCGGCCTGCCTGTCGTTCAACTCGAACAATTCCGCTATGGATTGCCGTCCGTACCTGAACACCAGGCTCCCGCCACGCGGCATGCGCGGGATCGCCACGAGCATCAGCACGATGATGGTGATGCCGAAGGCAATCCCGTTCTTGTAGGCGGATGAAATGTAACCCGCGGCGAAAGTCTCCAACAGGCCGAGGATAGGACCGCCGATCATCGTGCCGAGTATGTGAAACTGCCCCAGCGCAGCACCGGCGAAAGCCCGGGGCCCCTGCAGCCAAAGTTCCTGCGCGACAAAAAACAACGGCGCGATGAGGACGCCGGCGGCGCCCGCCAGCATGGAACTGATGCCGAAAGTCATCGTGACGACGCGATCGAAACTTACACCCATAATCTCCGCCGTATAGGAATCGTATGCCGACGCCCGCCAGGCGATGCCGGGAAGCGTTCGCTCAAAGAAGTAATGCAGGGCCAGCATCGAGAGGATGGCAAGGGCGATAATCCATATGTGTTGAACGCTCATCGGCAACCCGGCCACGACAAGATGACCCACCTGGCCGACGGATACCGGGTAGCGCAAGGGCGCGGCGCCCCATATCAGCTGCGAGACCAGCCGAAGGCATATCCCGATACCGATTGTCGCGATGAGCAGATTCAAGAGCGGCGATTGCCGCAGCCGTATCGGGCGAAGGGCCACGCGTTCCACCAGCATGCCCAGAATGCCCGTCAGGATGCTCGCTATGATGAATACGGCCAGATACGGCAGCGGTGTCGCCACCAGGAGGGTATAACCGATGAAGGCGCCTGACATCACCAGTTCGCCCTGTGCGAAGTTGACGAGCTCGGTGGCTCGCAACATCATCGTGAAGCCAAGAGCGATCAGGGCGTAAACGCAACCGACCGCCAGCCCGCCGACAACCTGCTGCGTGACGATATGTAAATCTATCCCCATTTCACCGTTCCGCGTCGTTCGTATTGATGTGGAGTCTCCACCGCGGGCATCCGACGGTCTGATTCTGGTGATCCGGCCGTATTACGAAGCCCATTCGTCCGGTTTTCCTGCCATCCGGACACCTCCTCCATGGTTTCCGCCCTGCCCTGCCGCAGCGGGTTTTCATCGCAGGTCATCAATCAAGGCGGAGAATTTTGGGGAAAGTTTGTCAGGCGCGGAACCTCGGCCATTCGGGACGCAACGCACCACCCTGATGGACAGCCCTCGCGCCGATCTTCCGCCGATCAGGTCGTCTATCCTCAATTCGCCGGTCCGAAAACCACTCACGACAGTCCCGTCGCAGGCAACCGGACTGCCGTGAGCTTCAAGTAGACGCTATCGACCGAGAGAGCGCCAAAACTCTCCATCGGGATTTTTGCTGTCGACAATTTCCCCGATGATCGGAACCCAGGCGCCGTCTCCGTTTTCCGCAAAATAGACGTTGCCCAGGATGCCGCTGTAGCTGTTCTTCGCGCCGGTGAGATTGCGCGTAAACGCGCCTATCTGTTTGCTGTCGGGGACGTAGCCGTTGGCCTTGACCGCCTCGAATACGATGCCCACCGCGTCATAGAACTCGCCGGCCCAGGGGTCGGGACGTTCATTGAATTTCGCGATGTAGGCCTTCATGAAGGGCGCCAGGCGCTTGTCGGCGCTCACGGGGATGAAGGTCGTGGCGAACACCATTCCCTCTACGTGCTTGCCGCCGAGTTCCACGAACTTCGGATTCCCGCCAATAGTGTCGCCGCCGAGAAGCCGGACCTTCATGCCGAGTTCTTTCACCTGGCGGGCAATGATGGCCTGCTCCTGGAAACCCGTCGCCATGATGACCGCATCCGCGCCCGCGGCCTTGATGCGGCCGAGTTGACCCGTGAAGTCCTTGTCGCCGCGCGCGTATTCTTCTCTCGCCGCGGGCTTGAGCCCAAGCGCCTTCAATACAGCGACGGTGCTGGCGGAAAAGGATTTTCCGACCTCCTCATTGGACGAGAGGATGGCGATCTTTTTCAGACCGAGATTCTTCACGGCGTAATTGACGGTTGCGATATTCAGGCCCTTGGTCGGAATAGCAACCCGGAAGATCCACTTGGAACCCTGCTGGGTGATCGGCCCCGCAACACTCGTTGTGTATTGCGGAATTTTCGCCGCTGCGGTGATCGGAACGATGGCGAGCGTACAGGTGCTTTGCCATGCTCCGAGGAGCGCATGAACCTTGTCACGCGTGATGAGCTTGCGTGCAGCCGATACCGAGACGTCGCATTTGGATTCGTCATCCTCGGCGATGATCTCGATCTTGACCTTGTTCTGCATCTTGTTCAGTTCTTCGGCCTTCAGCTGGGCTCCCTTGAGCTGGAATTGACCACCGAACGCAAGATCGCCGGTCAGAGGACCGAGCACGCCCAGCCGCAATACTTTCGCCGCCTCGGCATGACTGCCGAAGGGCGCGAAGACTATAGCTGCCAGAGCGAATGCAAGAACTGTTGCGGAAATTTGAAACCGACGCCTGATAGAGATTGTGTAGCGCATCTTGAACCTCCTTTTAAAAAGAGATTGACTAGCGCGTATAAAACCTCCGTCTTTCTATATGATGGCATGAATGATTTGAAGGCAATTGATGTTTTCAATGTATCAGATGAGTATGCAAGTGTCTACGAGCAAAATCCGGAAGCGGTTTTCCTGATACGCATTTAGGTCCCTCGTTCCACTAAATCCTTCTCAATCCCCAAGGTTCTCGGATCGCCTGAACTATACGCTTTCTTCGAACCAACCCAGATGCCTCCAAGCGCTTCAAGGTTCCCGATTCGCTCTTCGGTCGCGGCTTAGAGCGGCTCACGCAGGGCCTTCGGATCGACGGCAACGAACATGCATTCCGAACCAAGTATTATAACAGCTGGACTGCGCTTCAGTCGCGGCTAGACGACATTTTTGGCAAGGACCGGTTTTAGGGAAAAAATGTTGCGAAGCGCTTGCGAACGACCGTAGGCAAGTTGTGCGGATAGGTATCTAGAAAAAATTGCGATTCGACAAAGCCGCGCAGAGTTGCTTAAAAATTATAATCAATCCGCTTTCGCTTTGATTACAAGGATCGAATAGTAGATTATGAGCGAAACAAAAGAAACGAATATCTGATATAATATCAATAGGATACAAGGACTTACTACCCATGAGGCAGACTGGAAGTGTCATCATGGCGGAGAGGGAGGGATTCGAACCCCCGGTGCAGTCGCCTGCACAACAGATTTCGAGTCTGCCGCCTTAAACCGGACTCGGCCACCTCTCCGTAAGAATCGTTTCTTCAGCGCGCGGCCTGCCTCGCCTCGCGGGCGATGCGTCGGCGCTCCTCGAAAAAGGCGCGCAGCATCGCGGCGCTCTCTTCGGCCAATACGCCCGAGGTAACCGGCACGCGGTGGTTCACGCGCGGGTCCGAGGGAATGTCGAACAAGGAGCCGCAGGCCCCGCCCTTGGGGTCCTTTGCTCCGAAGACGAGCCTCGCGATCCGCGAGTTCACGACAGCGCCCGCGCACATCGGGCACGGCTCGAGCGTGACGTATAGGGTCGCGCCGTCGAGCCGCCAGATGCCGTCGGTCTCGGCGGCTTCCCGGAGCGCCAGTACCTCCGCGTGCGCGGTGGGGTCGCAGGCGGCCTCGCGCCTGTTGAAGCCACGGCCCAGCACCCTGCCCTCGCGCACCACCAGCGCGCCCACGGGCACGTCGCCCGCCTCTTCGGCCATCCGGGCCAACGCCAGCGCCTCCGCCATCCAGCGCTCGTCTTCGCTCATCTGATCGGTCGAATACACTTGTTTTTCTCCATCCGGTTGTTCCCGCGGCCCCTAAAAGACCACGAATCGAAACCGCTGGCAAGCGGGAGAGCGCCTTCCGCGCATGGTACGCGGCTCTTGCCCGATGCGGCAAAACCTGAGAGGCTTGGGGCCTTACCAATCACTCACACTATTTTGAAGGATGTCCCTATGCTTTGGGAAGAACTCAGTTGGCCGCAGCACAAGGAAATGACCCAAAAAGGCGCCGTGGTCGTCATCCCCTTCGCCTCGATGGAACAGCACGGCCCGCACAACCCCGTCGTGGTGGATACGCTTCTTTGTGAAAACGTCTGCCGGAAGGCGGTGGAGGACCTGAACAACGTGCTCCTGACCCGCACGGTGTGGACGGGCACGTCGCACCACCACTTCGAATATCCGGGAACCATTTCCTTAAGGCTCGAGACCTACGTCGCCCTCATCAAGGACATCATCCGCTCCGTCGCCCATCACGGATACAAGAAGATATTCGTCGTAAACGGCCACGGCGGCAACGTGCAGCCGCTCCAGGCCACGCTGAACGACATCGGCTACGACATCGAACTCACCATCTGGATGATCACCTACTTCCATCTGGGCAACGAAATATCCGCGGAGATCAGAAAATCACCGGTCGGCGGCATGGCCCACAGCGGGGAGTTTGAAACGGCCATGATGCTCCACCTGCGCCCCGACCTAGTGAACATGGACGAGGCGGTGGATCAAATCAACGAGAACCCCCATCCCCTGGGGACGAGGGACATGCACCACCGCGGAATGCTCTTCCGCCCCGTGGACTTCAACCGGCACCGCGCTCCCTCGGGCGTAGCGGGCATGCCGAGCGCCGCGACGGCGGAAAACGGGGCGCAATACTTCGAAGCCGTATCCGCGCGCCTGCGCGGGCTGATTGAAGAGCTGGCTGCGCTCTAGGCATGGTCCGCGTCGCAGGCGAGTCCTCCCGCACGGCGAGATACCTGAACCTGAGCCGCGCGGGCGCGGACGATCCCGTCATCATCTGCTACGAGGCCGCGGGAGACGGCACGCCGATCCTCTGCGTTCCGGGCCTGGGCGATACAGGCTGGGTCTGGCGCAAGATAATCCCCACCTTGACGAGTATGCACCGCGTGGTCGCCATGGAGCCGAGGGGGCACGGGCGCTCCTCGAATCCCAAGGGGAAATACACGCTCGAAGATATGGCGGGCGACATCGGGGGCATCATTGCGCGCCTGGGGCTGAACCGGCCCGTCCTCATCGGACACGGCCTGGGCGCGAGGGCGGCGCTTATGCTCGCCATCGAGCGGCCCCGCCTGCCCGGCGCGCTCATCCTCATCTCGACGGGCGCCGCGTCCGCCGCCAGGAGCGTGCGCAGGGGGGTGGCCGAGCGCATCCACCTGGCCGAGGCGGGAGAGATGCAGGAGGCCTACCGGAACAGAAAGAGCGAGGGCAGGGAACCCAGAGGCATGACACCGAAAGAGCGCGCGGAGCATCACCGCCTGTTCCTGCGAAACGACGCTTCGGGATACGCCTCGGCAGCATACGCGGAGCTTCTGGCGCCCGACCTCACGGAGCGTCTGAACGAGGTCTCCTGCCCCGCACTTGCGCTCACGGGCGAGGAAGACACCGAATACCACGAGGACACCCGAACCCTCTCGGCGGGGATTCGCGGTTGCGAGTCATTCCTCATCGAGGGGGCGGGCCGCTACGCGCAACTGGACAGACCCGAGGCCGTGCTTGCCCTCATCCATGATTTTTTCAGGAAACACCATCTTTCAGTCGCCAAATCGACGGAGGAAACCCATGAGCCGATTGATTGACCTCACCGCCCCCCTGGGGCACCCCGACCTTTGCGAGGTGCCGACGTTTCCCCCGGTGGAGTACTGGCAGTTCCACGAACATCCCACACACGGACGGCAGAACAGCGCGGTCCGGATGGCGATCCACCAGGGAACCCACCTCGACGCGCCGAATCATTTCTACCCCGACGGCGTCACGATAGACGAAATGCCGCTCGATACCTTCTGCGGCCGCGCCGTGAAGATCGACGTGAGGGAAACCGTGCAGGAGGCGAGCCCCATCACCCGGGAGATGATCGAAGCAAGCCCCGGCTTCAACGCCGAACGCCTGGAAGGCGCCATCGCCGTCTCCTGGACGGGCTGGTCGAAGGAGAAGTTCTTCACGCCCGATTACTTCGGCCCCAACCCCTACCTCGACAAGGAGGCGTGCCACTTCCTTTGCGATTGCGGCATGAAGGCCCTTTGCATGGACCACGCCATCGACCCGGGCATGCGGCCCGACTCCGTGGTCCATCACGAGGACTCCCCCGGCCACAGGGCGGTGCTGGGGCGGGGCGTTCCGCTCATCGAGCACGTCATCAACCTGGAAACTTTTGAAGAAACGGAATTCGAGATGTTCGCATTCCCGATGAAACTCTACCGAATCGAGGGCGCGCCCGCACGCGTGGTCGCTCGGATCGATTGAAAAGAAAGGAGTACAACGTTGCCGTTCTACCGAATATCCGAGATGGAAACGCAGTACGTCGACATGGGAAAAGGCCAAACACAGAGCGTGGCCGGTGAACTCATGAAGGCGGGGATGATCACCTACCCCGCGGACGGCGGCCCGCCGCCGCACTATCACCCGAACGAGGAGCAGTTCCTTCTGGTGATGGAGGGAGAGGCGAACGTGATCCTGGGCGATGAGACCCGCGTCGTCGGCCCCGGCGACCTGGTGCACATCCGCCGCAACGAGCGCCACGGCCTTCGCATCACCGAGGGGCCGTTCGCCTTCTTCACGGTGAAGAGCCCCGCCGGCGACGGCGACTTGTATCAGGACTACAACAAGGCCGAAGACGCTGAAGCAGCGCGGGAGAAGCTGGAATCCACGTTATAGAATCACTTCATACACAAGGAGAGTTTGCATGCCCTTTTACAGAATGGAAGACCTTCCCCAGGGCTCCTCGAAAGTAGGCCCCGCCGTGAGCCACGCGACGGCGGGTGAGTTGATGAAGGTGGGCTGGGTGATTTATCCCCAGGGCGACGGCCCGCCACCGCACTTTCATCCCAACGAGGAGCAGTACATCCTGATGCTCGAGGGCAGGATGAACATGATCTGCGGCGAGGAGGTGCGCGAGATCGGCCCCGGCGATCTGGTGCACATCCCGAGAAACACGCGCCACGGCATCCACATCACAGAGGGGCCGGCGAAGTTCTTCGCGGTGAAAAGCCCGGCTGGCGACGGCACGCTGGATCAGGACTACAACAAGGCAGTCAATGCGGACGAAGTGACCGAGCGCTTAAAGAGTTAGCAGGCATTGCGAGAAAAGCCGGTGGGTCGTCCTACCGGCTTTTTTTATTGCTGCTGCGCCTGGGCGTCCTGCATCCGCTTCTTTCTGAACTGAACGGCCTGGATGACGTCCTGCCAGACGAGACGCCCCAGGGGGCCCGAGCTGTAGAGCGAGATGTTCACCTTGCCGTCGGGTGAGAGCAGAAAGTTGGTGGCGTGAAGAAACGGCCTCGGCTTCTCGCCCGCCTCAGGTGCGTAGAAAGCGCCCGTCACCTCCGAAACCCGCGCGGGATCGAGGCTGTGGCCCACCGGAAAATCCACCTTGCCGGCTTCGATGGACTGAAGCGCTTCCACTTCGGGGTCAGTGGACGCCGAGACGACCTTGATGCCCTCTGCTTCGAGTCTTTCTCCCGCCCGGGAGAATGCCGCCATCTGGGCGACGCAGTAGGGTCACCAATGGCTGCGGTAGAACAGGACGACGCCCCACAAACCCAGCAGGTCATCGGGCAATGAGATTTCTCCGCCGCCCACCTTGGGGATGCGCAATTCGGGGAAATCATCCCCGGTATCCAACAAGAACTGGTTCACTTTCGGCATGATGCGCTCCAATATCGTTCAAGAATATGAATGTGCCCGTCTCATTGCGCCCCCGATGTTACATCTCCTGCGCGGCCATGAACACCAACGAGGCGAATTGCGCTCAAAAAAACACCCCCTCGAAGCCGAAACCCGAGGGGGTGTTCAAAAAGATGCGCGCTAGCCCTGGGAAGCCATCATCTTCTTTTGGAACTGCACCAGACCCACTACGTCCTGCCACACGAGGCGGCCGATGGGGCCGGTGCTGTAGACGGCGACGGCGACCGTCCCGTCGGGCTTCAGGACATAGCCCGTGCTGTGGATGATCTGGCGTTTTTCCTCATAGAAACAACCGGTGAGTTCGGAAATATGCTTGTTGTCCAGGCCATAGCCCACGGGGAAGTTGATTCCGCACTCTTCAATCGTTCCCCTCGCGCTCTCCTCCGTGTCCACGGAGGCTGCAACAACCCTGACGCCTTCTTCCTTGAGCTTCGCCGCCCTGTCGAAGGCCGTAAGCTGCTGCTTGCAGTACGGTCACCAGTGTCCGCGGTAGAGCAGAACCACTCCCCAATCGCCCGCGAGGTCGCCGGGAAGGGAGATTTTTCCGCCCCCCACTTGGTCCACCTCGAGGCTCGGGAAGGGGTCGCCCGAGTCGATCATCTTGTCCGTCATACGTGGCATGAATGCGCCCTCCTGAAATGAATGAAGCAAAAAGCCTGAAACGATAGGCCCTATATCCAGCCATTTATACTCCTGAGGCAGCGACATTTCAAACCCAATCGGACCTCCCCCGGACCATCGCGCCGATGGTCTTTGCGATTTTCATCCTGGCGGTCTTGACACCGAAAGACCCGCTTTTTAGCATAGGCCCACTTTTTCAGAAGGCTCTCAATGAACACAGGAGACCCTCGATGAGCAACGCGATTTCTTGTGAATGCAAGACCATCAAGCTGCAGGGCGAGTTCGAAGCGGCGGCTGGCGCCTGCAACAGCGAGATTCACCTGTCCGAAGAGGACGCGGAGCGCTATCTCCCCCGCGATGAATCCCAGGAGAACCTGGTCATCTCGAAAGAATGCCGGATTCCTCCTCTCACCAGCGTCATCCGCTACGGCGAGGGTTACTACGTGCTGAAAAAAGGCCGGGTGATGCGGGAGGGTTTCAGCAGGACGCTCCCCGAGTACAAGCAGTAAATACCCGGCGGGTTTCGCCGACTACCAAAAGCGATTTGTACTCGACCTCAAGGAGGTGAACCATGCGCGCCCAAAAATACAGTTGGGATGAGATGCCCGAAGAAACTTTGAACGACACTTTATCGAGAAAGATGGTGGTGGGCGAAAAGGAGATGCTTTGCTGGCTCAAGCTCAAGCCCGGCTGCGTGGTTCCCATGCACAGCCACGAGCACGAGCAGATATCCCACGTCCTCCAGGGAAGGCTCCGTTTCTTCATCGACGACGAGACAGTGGAACTCGGCCCCGGGGAGACGCTCCTCATCCCCCCGCACGTTCCTCACTCCGTGGAAGTCGTGGGCGACGAAACGGCGATAGACTACGACATCTTCAGCCCCATCCGCGAAGACTGGGTCGACGGGACCGATGATTACCTGAGAGAAGGATAACGGGGGTTTCCCCCTGGTTGGCCGGTTCGACCTGGTATCCGCAGCCCTGTCGTTTCCCGCGCTTGCGTCGGATGCCGAATTGATGCCTTGAACGAGCAGACACAACCCAAGAATAACCAGAAAATCGCATTTTTCTCATCGCAAGATATTGTACCCACAACTCACCGCTACACTACATATAGAATCCTCGTAACTGATTGCTTTATTTGCGCTAATTCGGTTATCCCCATCTGGATAACCTGTGGGTAAAATCGCCCTTTTGACCCAATATATTGTGCAACAATAAAAAGATACACTACATTTTGTATCAAATTTCTTGACAACCGATAAAAATAGACCTACATTAACGGGGAAGGGTAGCAGGAAAAGTCACTTCAGCACGAGTTCAGGTAGGCGCATCCGCCCCTCATCTTCGCTGGAAAAGTAATTATTGCAGGCAAGTCGTCGACGTTTAGCGTGATGATTGGCGGAAGAGTGATCTCCCTCCGGGCATCGCCTGCCCTTTCCTTCCAGAGGATGCCCCCATCCTACCCAGGGGCCCCCACGGGGCCCCATAAATATGAAAAACTGTGAGATATGAGAAACCCTGCGCCGGACGCTTTCATGCGCCGTTCAGGATAAAAAACCCCCTCACCGGGAGGGGGTTTTCTTGTTCGGAAGCGTAATTACTCGGATTTTTTCGCGTCTTTGTTCACGGAACCTTGCAGGAAGCGGAGGAAATCACTGCTTGCGGGCAGCACGAGGGTCGTCTTGTCCTTGAGCGAGCCCTCATATACCTCCAGGCTCTTCAGGAAGGCGTAGAATTCCTCATCCTGCCCGAACGCCTTGGCGTTGATGTCGATGCTCTTGGCGTCGCCCTCACCCTTGATGGTCTGTTCTTTCTCGTAAGCCTCCGCGAGGAGCACGTCGCGCTCGCGGTTGGTTTCCGCCCGTATCTTTTCGGCCTGCTCTTTACCCTCCGAGCGGTACTGGCGGGCGATTCTCTGCCGCTCGGCCCGCATGCGCCCGTAAATCGCCTTCAGGTTCTCGGCGGGCAAATCGGCGCGCTTCAAGCGTACGTCCACAATCTGAATGCCGTAGGCGCGCGCTTTCTTGTCGCTCTCTTTCGTAACCTTGGCCATCAACTGCGCGCGTTCTTTCGCCACGATGTCGATCAGGTCCTTGCGCCCGAGTTCCAGGCGCAGTTCACTGTAGATGATGTCGTCGAGGCGGGCCTGCGCTCCCGTTTCGTTACGCACGGTGCGCAGAAACTGCAGCGGGTCGACGATGCGCCAGCGCGAGAAGTTGTCCACCACGAGAGATTTCTTATCCTGCGTGATGATCTCCGTCGGGTTGGAGTCGTACTCGAGCAGGCGACGGTCGAAGAACGTGAGCTGTTCCACGAACGGCAGCCGGTAGTGAAGACCCGCGTCCCGCAAGACGCGCACGGGCTTGCCGAACCGGGTGACGACCACCTGCCTGTCTTCACGAATCGTGAACAAAAGCGAATTGACGCCGAATACGATGATGAGGATCAAAACGAACAAGGCGATTGTCTTTTTGGGCAATTTTCTGGTTTCTGCTCCCTCGGCGCTCATCGTTTCGTTACCCCTTCGATTCCGTTGCCCCGTAGCGGGAGTATGGGCAACACGCCGGATTGGCCCTGATCGAGAATCACCTTGTCCACCGTCGGCATCACCTCTTTCATCATTTCGAGGTAGAGCCGCTCGCGCGTAATGGCCGGCGCTTTCTTGTATTCCTTGAGCGTCGCCAGGAAGCGATTTGCATCGCCTCGCGCGTGGCGGATTTTAGTCTCGCGGTAGGCTTCCGATTTCCTGATGATGGCGGCCACCTTGCCCCGCGTCTCCGGTATCACCTGGTTCTGGTAGCCCTGCGCCTCGTTCACGAGGCGGTTTCTGTCCTCACGGGCGCTGGCCACGTCTTTGAAGGCGTCGATGACTTCTTTGGGCGGCGTCACGTCCTGAAGCTGCACCGCCACCACGCGCAGTCCGGTTTCGTAGCGATCCAGTATCTTTTGAAGCTCCACGAGCGTTTCTTGCTGAATCGCGCCCTTTCCGGTGGTGAGCGCCTCGTCGATGGGCTTGCTGCCCACCACCTGCCGGATGGCGGCTTCCGCCGCATGCACCACGGTCTCCCTGGGATTGCGTACCTTGAAGAGATACTTGTCCGCCTCCACGATGAGATACTGGACGATCATGTCGACGTCCACCATGTTCTCATCCCCGGTCAGCATCCTCGATTCATGGGGCTTGTCCGAATATCTGGCGGGAGGACCGGGGTCGATGGTGCGGAAGCCGATTTCCACGCGCTTCACTTCCGTCACCTTCGGCGTGTAGGCAGTCTCTATCGGGAAGGGAAAATGGTAGTTCAGGCCCGAGGATACCACCCGCTCGATGCGCCCGAACCTGAGAACGATCCCCTGCTCGTCCGGCCCCACGCTGAAAATGCCCGAAGCCAGCCAGATCAGGGCCGCCACCACGAAAATGGCCGCGGAGGGAAGTTTGAAATTCGGCAGACGGAACTGCGGCAGCTTGATCTGTGGCGGAATACCGCCGCCGCCACCTCCTCCTCCGCTGCCGCCACCCTGTCTTCTTGATTTGAACTCATCCCAATCCATTGGCATGAGCGTCTCTCCTATCGGCGACATAAGATGTTTGTTGAGACGGAGCGCGAAATTGCGCCTCATCAAGCGCCCATCCGCTTCACCCTATGCGGGTTACGGTTCTAAGTCAACCAACCCGAATCGGTTTTTGGCGCACCTGGCGCAGATTTTGCCGTATTTGCCTGCGCGAAGGCAGACCCCCTTGCGCGCCGCGTTTCCGCACCGAACACGAGCCGGCGCTGACGGCGAAGCGCACCGCTTCTGCAAACGCCGCACCCTCGGCCAGTTCCGCCGCCAGCGCGCCGCAAAACGAATCGCCCGCGCCTGTCGTATCCACCGTCTCGACTTTGGGAGGAGGCATCATCCAAGAGGCTCCTTCCCCATCCAGGAGAAATGCCCCTTTTTCGCCCGCGGTAATGACGACCCGTGAAGACCCCAAATCCCTTAATGCGCCCGCTGCGCGAAAAAACTCCGCATCGGTTCCGGGTGTTTTCCCGAGTCCGGCCAGATGCGCCGCTTCGGTTTCGTTGGGGGCCAGCACGTCGGTCAGGCGGAGCAATTCATCGGGCAATTCCCCCGTCGCCGGAGCCGGGTTCAGGACGTTGCAGGCGCCGCGCTTTCTTCCCTTTCGGAACGCAGCCATGACCGATGGAACCGGAATCTCAAGCTGCGCCAGAACGACGTTTCCGTAATCGAGAAGCCCGGGTTTTCTTCTCATTCGCCCGGGCGTGAGGAGCGCGTTCGCACCGGGGGCCACGGCAATTTGGTTCTCGCCTTTCTCGTCCACCACGATCAGCGCAACTCCCGTGCTCGCCTTAGAGCGCAGTATTCCACCGGGCGATATTCCGCTCTCCCCCAGATAGCGGCCATAGGCGTCCCCACCCGCGTCGTTGCCGAGCATCGTGACGAAACGAACCTCCGCCCCGGCGCGGACGGCCGCCAGGGCCTGATTCGCCCCCTTGCCGCCCCAGTACTCACGCTTCTCATTCCCCATGACGGTCTCGCCGGCGGAGGGGAGTCTGTCCACGCGAACGACGATGTCGATGTTCGAACTTCCCAGCACCAAAACGGCGCCTTTCTTATTCTTCACCGACATCCCAACCGCGGTATTTGCGCAGATGCGAGATAAAAAACGCCAGAAAACCCTTCACGTCCAGGTCCAGTGCTACGTCGACCGGATTCTTTACCCGCGACTCCTTGTTTTCCCGCAAATCCACCACCGTCATTCCACGCGCAATGCCTTGGCTCGCGTCCACGTCCACGCGGCAGGAGGCGGTTTTCACCAAATCCGGCTTCATCGCGACGGCGAGGGCCAGTGGATCGTGCAAGGTGATGTTCTCGGCTCCCCTCCGTTTTTTCGCGAACCGCGCATAAACCCTGATGAGATCCCGGAACGCCGCGCGGAACGCTCCGCCGCCTTTGAATTCATCGACGCTCAAGAGCGCGCGCCTCGTCACGTCCAGACCCACCATCGTGATGGGCAGGCCCGATGAGAACACCTCCTTCGCCGCCAGGGGATCGCAATAGATGTTGAACTCGGCCGCAGGGGTCACGTTCCCGGGCATCCGCGCGGCTCCTCCCATAACCACAATCCGCTTTACGCGGGAGAAGACCCCGGGCGCATGCCGAAGCGCCAAGGCCAGATTCGTAAGCGGCCCCAGCGTGATGATCGTCAACTGAGAGCCTCTCTTCAGGGCTTGTCCGACGAGCACCTCCCACGCCGGTTTCGAACTTCCCCTGCCCAGGCGGGGCAAACGCCTTTTCTTGTCGAACATCGCTCCCATGCCTTCAGGGCCGTGAATCATTCGGGACTCACTCCGGTTCAGGCGGCTTCCGTCCAGGGCCAGAGAGGCTCCCGGATAAACGGGAACATCCGGAATGGAAGATTCGAGATGACCACGCAGGAATGAGACGAGCCTCCTCGCGTTCCGGTAGGCCAGGCGCGCGGAAACGTTGCCGTGCACAGTCGTCACGGCGGCGTACCGGAAAAAAGGCGATGCGAAGCCCATCGCCAGAGCCAGCGCGTCATCCACCCCCGGGTCGCAATCTATCAGAGCGTACCGAACCGAAGGTTCGCTTTTCTTACCCGCCACCACACCTGACCTCATTCTCGTAAGCGAAAACACGCCCCTCACCGTATGAATATTCGGCTGATATATGCAAACAACGATAATTTACCCGGTGATGCAACATTTCTCACCTATCAAGATTCGCCGATCAAAGTGAAACGAGAGCTTATCATTCAATAACAATAAATATATCAATGAGTTAACCTTAATCGCTTATTATGTTTCATAATTTATATTATTGACCATTCTCTCACAAAATCATATAATTCATTAAATTTCAATATGTTACATGGAATTGCCCTTGCTGATAATTGACAAAGCGTCTGTTTTCATATACTTATGTCTCGCTTATAGAATTTGAGTTGCACAGAATTACCCTAACTATACGGTGCCGCAAATCTTTTGATCCCCACTCAAGAGGCTCCCCCATAACTTAGAAATGGCCAAATCCGCATCGTCTTCCACATCCAGAAAACGAATCATCGCCGCGATTGATATCGGTGGCACGTTCACCGACATCGCGATTTATAACCCATCGAACGGAAAAACCTCGGTGGGCAAGTATCTCACAACGCCGAACGACCCTTCTATCGGTGCGCTCGCGGGTTTGCGCACCTTGCTCGATGAGGAAAGTCTGAGGTTCCGCGATCTCGGCCAGGCGATACATGCAACCACCCTCGCCACCAACGCGATCATCGAAAAGAAAGGAGCGGCCACGGGTCTTCTCGCCACGAAGGGATTCGCCGACATCCTCTTGATGGGCCGTGAATCCAGATATGACATCTACGACATCGTGCCCGAATTCCCGGAACCTCTGGTCTCCGGGCCTTTCCGCCGTGAGTTGACCGAGCGGATTTCCGCGACCGGAGAAATTCTCCAGCCCCTGAGCACCCAGGAAGTGAAGGTAACTATCCAGGAACTCGTGGAAAAAGGGGCGGCGTCCATAGCGGTTTGCCTCTTGCACTCCTACGCCAACCCGGCCCATGAGACCGAAGTCGGTGAAGCGATAGCGCAATCGTTCCCTGACGTGAGTTTCAGCCTTTCCTCTCAGGTCTGCCCGGAGATCAGAGAATACGAGAGAACGTCCACCACGGTGGCCAACGCCTACATTCAGCCGATCGTCTCGAAATATCTCGAAGACCTGGAACTCAACCTCGAAAATGTCTCGCTCTATATCATGTTGTCGAATGGCGGCATCGCCACGGCGCAATCCGCCGGACGCAGTCCCATACGCATGTTCGAGTCAGGACCCGCTGCGGGAGCGCTTTCCGCTGCCTACTTCGGAAAACTCGGCGGATTCGAAAACCTCATCGCCTTCGACATGGGCGGCACCACCGCCAAATCCTGCATCATCGAAAACGGCGAACCCCACCTGTCCGTTCAATTCGAGATCGCGCGCGTAAAACGTTTCACCAAGGGCAGCGGAATGCCCATCCAAGTGCCGTGCATCGATCTCATCGAAGTCGGCGCCGGTGGCGGCAGCATTGCTCGAATCGACGACCTGGGGTTGCTCAAGGTCGGCCCCGAGAGCCAGGGGGCGTCCCCCGGACCCGCCTGCTACGGGCTAGGTGGCGAAGAGCCCACGGTGACCGACGCCAACCTGCTTCTCGGCTACATCAATCCAGATTATTTCCTGGGCGGCGAGATGCCCGTTTTCCCCGAGGCGGCATCCGAAGCCATACGCACCAAAATCGCCGAGCCGATGAAGATCGAAGAGATCCAGGCGGCTTGGGGCATTCACGAACTGGTGAATGAAACCATGGCCGCCGCCGCGCGTATCAAGCTCTCAGAACGCGGAAAAGACCCTCGCAACTTTACCCTCATGGCCACCGGCGGCGCGGGTCCCGTTCATGCCTTCCGGCTTGCACGCAAGGTGGGGCTCAAGCGCATCGTCTGCCCGCCGGCTGCCGGTTTGGCTTCCAGCCTGGGACTCCACACCGTTCCCTTCAAGGTGGACACCGTGGACAGCCATGTGATGCCGCTTGAAGACGTGAACCTCACCAAGCTCAACGACACGCTCAACCGACGGGAAAAACGGCTGCGCGAAGTCCTCACCGCCGCGGGCGTGCGGGAACGCGAAATCCGTATTCAGCGCATGGCGGACATCAGTTTCGAGGGCCAGGGCTTCCCGCTCACCATTCCCATCCCGAGCGGAAAACTGACGCGGAACCATTTTGGAGAAATCAGCGAAACCTATCGCGAACACTACGCCTCGGCTCATGGACGCGCTATCGACGAAGTGGCGCTTCAGGTGTTCGGTTGGCGAATCTTCGGTATGGGGCCAGAACCCAACGTAAGCTTTGATTTCTCGAATCTGCTCGAAAAAGACATGAAAAACGCCTCGAAGGGCAACCGGCGCATCTTCATGCCGGAGAACAAGGGTTTCCGAAAAGTAAATATCTTCGACCGCTATCTGTTGAAACCAGGACAGAAATTCAAGGGGCCGGCGTTGGTGGAAGAGAAAATGACGACGACAGTCATCGGGCCACGCTCGAACTTCCAGGTCGATAAATTCCAGAACCTTATCATCGAACTTTAGGAGAGATTCAGATATGGCCCGCAAGGGTATCGACTCAATTACCCTGGAAGTCCTCTGGAACCGCTTCATCGCGATCGCCGAGGAAGCGGCTACAGAGATCGTCCGCACCGCCTTTTCCACCACGATACGCGAATCGAGAAATTTCGCCGTCATCATACTGAACCCCAACGGACAATCCATCGCCCAAGCCAGGTCCACCATGCCCAGCTTCGTGGGCGCGTTGCCGATTACGGCCAAAAAACTTCTCCAGATTTTCCCGCAGGAAACGCTCGAACCCGGCGATCTCATACTCACGAACGACCCGTGGATGGGAACCGGTCACCTTCAGGATCTCACCTCTCTCACGCCGGTGTTCCACAAATCGAAGTTGGTTGCTCTCATCGGCATCACCACACAGGTGACGGACATGGGGGGAAAACTGCGATCCCCCGAGGTGCGCGAGATTTACGAAGAAGGCCTGCAGCTCCCGCCTTGCAAGTACATGTCGGGGGGCAAAATCAACGAGGACATTCTGCGCATCATCAGAAAAAACGTGCGCGTGCCGAACCAGGTCGAGGGAGACATGATCTCCCATATGTCCGCCGGAAGACTCGCCGCCCAGCGCATCGGCGAGATGCTCGAAGAATACAAACTCGCTGACCTCGATGCGCCGGCCACCACGATTTTTCAGCGTTCCGAAAACGCCATGCGCGAGGCCATCAAGAAAGTGGAAGACGGGGAATACCGCTTTCAGGTATCCACCGACGGTTACGATGAGCCGCTTGTCATTCGCGTGGAGGTCAAGGTTCGCGGCAGCAGCATTCTCGTGGACTACACCGGTTCATCCCCACAGGTCGACCGCGGCCTGAACGCCGTCTTGAGTTACGTCTATTCCTATTCGGCCTATTCGCTCAAGTGCCTGTTCTGTCCGCAAATCCCCAACAACGAGGGCAACTTCCGGCCCGTGACGGTATCG
This sequence comes from Nitrospinota bacterium, assembly GCA_011523725.1. Lineage (GTDB taxonomy): Bacteria > UBA8248 > UBA8248 > UBA8248 > UBA8248 > Bin107. The sequence goes on along the minus strand of WTGD01000102.1, from coordinate 35 downwards.
GCCCCCGAGGGCAGCATCCTGAATCCGCGTTATCC
>WTGD01000062.1 GCA_011523725.1 Nitrospinota bacterium | reverse complement strand
CAGCGATTGCTGTCTCCGATGAAATGATGTTCGAGGCGCAAAGAAAAGTAGGTGACTTAGAGGGGATTCTCATATGTCCGGAAGGCGGGGCGTGTATTGCGGCCTTGGGTGTTTTGCTTGAGCGAGGTGACATCGGGCGCGATGAACGTATCGTGACGTTTAATACGGCCACAGGCTTAAAATATGCGGATATGGTAGAAACGGAGGTCTCTGTTATCGACCCGCTTTCAGCGTAGGATGAATGGCAAATGATTGAAATAACAAGGCAAGAGGAATTCTCCGCGGCGCACCGGTTGTTTCGTTCCGATTGGAGCGATGAGCAGAATGAGGCCATGTACGGAAAATGCGCAAATCCACACTATCATGGGCACAACTATGTATTTGAAGTAACCCTGCGAAGCCCTGTAAACCCGGAAACGGGGATGGCTTATAATCTGGCCGATTTGAAAGAGCTCATGAGGCGGGAAGTCGTCGAAGCGCTCGATCACAAGAATTTGAACGAAGACGCTGCGGATTTCATGAAAAACCGGACTCCCACGGCGGAGAACATAGCGATTTCGATTTGGGAGTGTTTGGTTGAGCACATAGACACAGAAATTCTATTTCGCGTTCGTTTGTATGAAAACGAGCGAAATTTCGTGGATTATTATGGAGAAAGTCCCGATGGCGTTCGGTGAACCGAGAAATCTGGAGAAAAGACGAATCGTTCTGACCGGGGCTTCTCGGGGCATAGGCCGTGTGAGCGCGCTTCGTCTCGCAAAAGCAGGAGCGAAGGTTCTTGCCGTTGCAAGAGATGCCGATGCCCTGGCGAGATTGGCCTTTGATTCCAAGGGATCCGTGGGGCAGATTTTTCCGCACAGTTGCGACGTGACAAAAGCCGACGAAGTGGAAGCACTTAGCGAAATGGCTGGAAAAAGACTAGAGGGCGTGGATGCGCTGATAAACAATGCGGGTTCAGGTGTTTTCAAGGATATCGAAAGCCTCTCGGTGGATGAATTTAACGCCACGGTTTCGGTGTGCCTCACCGCCCCTTTCATGTTGACCCGGGCGCTGTGTCCCATGCTGGAATCGGCGAATGGCGAGGTCATTAATATATCCTCGATTAGTGCCGTGTCGGGTTTTCCGGGAGCGTCGGCTTATTGCGCCGCCAAAGCCGGTCTTGAGGGACTGTCCAGAGCATTGGTGGAGGAGTTGAGGCCCAAAGGTATTCGTTTAACCATCCTCCGGCCCGGGGCCTGCGCAACGGATATGTGGAAATCCATTCCCGGGGAATTCGATTTTGAGGCGATGATCCCTCCCGATTTGGTGGCGGAAGCCATAGAGTTTTTGCTCTCTCAGTCCCGCAGGGCCTGGACGGAATCGATGGTGGTTCTTCCCCCGAAAGGTATGGTTTAGCTCACTCCCTCTTTTTCCCGGGAATCTGTTCGTCCGCGCTGAGTATCGTCAAAGATGCAAAACAAAATGTGTTGAAGACGCTTGTTTCATGGGGTGAAAAAGGGTAATAAATTTGCCGCTGCTGCTTGGCGAATAGGAGTTCGTACAATTCCCGCGGTCATGAAAAGCGTTTTGTGAGTGTGCGCTCTCGAAATTTTTCATCATTTCTTCAGGAGGCTGGTCGTTGAGCGTTATTCGATATGACAATCTCGATGTCGAATATGAAACGGAGATTGGAGATTCCATTCTGGATGCGGACTTGGAGAATGGCGTCGATCATACCTGCGATTGCGGCGGCAACTGCGCATGTTCGACTTGCAAGATCATCGTTATTTCCGGAGCCGAGTTGCTCTCTTCGCAACAGGAAGACGAAAAAGATACGCTGGATGCCTATGGGTGGAATCCGGATGAATATCGCCTGGCTTGTCAATGTATCGTTGAAGGAGAGGGCCGGATCGTATTGAATATGCCTGAACCCGAATAAAATTCAGTACACCGATTCTCCAGTTTTGTTCCACGCGCGAACCACCGAATCGAAATCAACCATACCCTCACGCAGGAGTTTTGGCTTCTCGCCTCTCACGTCCACGACGGTGGAAGGCCGGGTATTTTCTGTTTTTCCGCCGTCCAGGAGCAGCGCCACCTTGTTTTGAAATCGAGAAAAAATCGCTTGAGCGCTTTGGAGTGGAAGCTCCCCGGATGGGTTCGCGCTCGTCGCCACGAACGGGCCGACCCGCATGGCCAGGATACGGCAAAGTGCTTGAGCTGGCATGCGAACGGCGACGGACGAACCGCCTTCGGCCAGCAAGTGAGACAGATTGGGAGATGCCGGCAGAACCAAAGTCAATCCCGAAGGCCATAAAGAATCCATCAGGCTCACAGCGCGCGGAGAGATGTCGTCGGCGAGTCCTTTTAGCTGAGTGCGGCAGCCGATGAGAACGGGCGCGCCCTTTTCGTCTTTTCTTCCCTTGATTTCATAGAGTTTCTCGATGGCTTTCTGGTCGAGGGCGTGAGCGCACAGGCCATAAATCGTATCCGTGGGTAAAGCGATAACGTTTCCGGAAATCAGTTCTTCGCCGGCCTGTCGAATGACTTCTTCTTCTGGTGATCCGGGGTTTACCGGGAGTATTCTGGTCACCGTCTATTTTTTTCGATGCGTTCTTTTCGGGCGGCTTCGTTTTGGCCTTGACCTTTTTCTGGGGTCACCTTTGGATGGCTCCGAACCCTCTTTTTGCGCTTGGGCGGGTGGTGGAGAAATTTCTTTCTGGAGCGCAGCGTCCGCAGCCAGAACCTTCTCGGTTTGTTGTTGCGCGAAGCGACGGTATTCCTTCGCCAGTTTCGGGTCGGTCAAGGCGAGTATCCGGGCGACGTGAAGGGCCGCGTTCCTGGCGCCGGGACCGCCAATCCCCATCGTCGCCACGGGAATGCCGGGAGGCATTTGCACGGTCGAGAGAAGAGAATCGAGGCCGCCGAGCGAGGAGCTGTCGATGGGAACGCCTATCACGGGCAGATCCGTCGCGGCTCCGACGACGCCCGCCAGATGCGCCGACATCCCTGCTCCTGCGATCAGCACCCGGATTCCGCGCTCGGGCGCCGTTTTGACGTATTCATGAACGGCGTCGGGCGTGCGGTGGGCCGACAATATTCTCATTTCAGAGGGAATGTTGAAGGTTTCAAGCGCCTTTACGGCTTCTTCCATCACCGGTTTATCCGATGCGCTTCCCATCAGTATCCCGACCAGGGGTGCTCTCGTGGCCAAAAGGTTCTCCTCAATATATTGGGTGTATTGGATGCTTATTGGGGGATGAACGCCATCAGTTCGATTTCGAGCTTCGCGCCCGCGATGATTTTCGCCGCCTGAAACGTCGTTCGCGCCGGAGGGTCTTCCGTCCCGAAGTATTCCTCGAACACGGCGTTCATTTCCCCCAGATCGGCCAGATCTTCCATGAAAATGGTCACTTTCACAGCGTTCTCGAGCGACGTGCCGCCCGCCTTGCAAACCGCCTTCAGATTCTCGATGACTTGGCGCGTCTGCTCGGCGACGCCGCCCGGAACCAGCTCCCCCGTCGCGGGGTCGAGGGGCAGCTGCCCCGAACAGTGGAGCCATTCTCCCGCCTGAATGGCCTGGGAGAGCGGCACCTTGCCCGATGCGGCCTTGTCCGTATGAACCACTCTTTTTTCCATATTGACCTCCTGCGCGCCTGACGCATAACGCCCCATCAAACCACAAAACGAGCCGCGTGGGTATCTTTCGCGGCATGTTTCGAGGGCTGCTCCATAAGCCATTGTTTATCAAATAGTTGCGATGCCTTTCCGTTCGCTCCGGGGGTGGGGCGCCACGCGAATCCCCGCGTTTGCCGCCGGGGGCGCGCCTCCGGCGGCAAACGCGGGGATTCGCGTGGCGCCCCACCCCCGGAG
>WTGD01000014.1 GCA_011523725.1 Nitrospinota bacterium | reverse complement strand
CGGCCTTCGCACAAACCGCTCGGCCTCTTCGACTCCCCCTCAAGGGGGGAGTGAACTGCATCCCTCAATCTTTGTGAAGGCGACTCGCTAACTGTCCTAACTCATCGGTTCTGGATTCCGGTCCGCGCCGGATTCTCGTGCGACTTCCCCCAAAACCCGCTCCAAAACAACACGCCTGCGATTATTTTCGACTCGCCGCAACGATTCGTCCCGGATTGCGGGGCGGCCTTGATCCATTACAATGCGGGGAGCCCCGACGCCGGACCATCTGCGAGGATCAGGATACATGCCCGAAAACCGGACCGACCCAGCGCATCCCGAAAGCGGCGCACGCCCGAGCCGGCTCTCGATGCCGGCGGGGCTGTTCGCCGTGCTGGTCGTCGCTGTCCTGGCGTCCGCCGGTGTCGGTGCGCGCTACTGGGCCCGCGGGGATTTTGACGTCATTCATGCCGTTTTGAGCCTGTTCTTCTCAATAAATCTGCTGATCTGCTATTGGGAAGCGTGCCTGTTCTTAAAGCGTGACTACATCGAAACGCGCGCCGAATACTGGCGCGGGCGCCGAGGCGAGACGGGCGAAACGCCGGCCGCCCAATTTCTCCTCACGAGAGTTCCGCTCAAAAAGACACTATCGCCGACGCTGTGGGCGGACGTCTGGGCGACGTACGCACAGTTCGACGACTCCTACGCGGACCGGCGCACCTACGGCTTCAACGTGGACATTGCGAACGGCTTCGCCACGCCGCTCCCGACGCTCATCCTCTACGCAGCCTACACGTTCGACATAATGCCCGCCTTAGTTTCCGGCATCATCGGGGTGATGCTGTTCTGGCAGTTGACGTACATGACGTCGGTCTACCTGGTCAGCTTCTTCGTCGCCAACCGGCAAACCCGTATCAGCCGGGGCGAGCTGTACGTCTACATTCTTGCGATGAATTCCCCCTGGGTGCTGTGCCCGCTGCTGGGGCTGTACGTCTCGATCCGCCTGATCCTGGACGGCGACTACAGCGTTCTGGGTTATTGAGGACGGGTTCTCGGGGAACGGCGGCTCCGGGCGGATTTTATTGCGGGATCTAAATTGGTTGTCCTGCCCCCTGTGGTTATCCCCCAATGGACAGGCACAGGGGCCTGTCCCTACAAATTCATTCTGAAAATCGCCTGCTTGACGAAATACATTATTATAACTACATTATAGAAGTTACACAGGAGCCGGGTCGTTGCGCTGGGAATGGGATGAGGACAAGAATCGCGCGAACAGGCGCAAGCATGGCCTCGGCTTCGAGACGGCGATGCTCGTGTTCGACGACCCGCTGATGGCGCACCGCCCGGACCCGAACCCGAACGAGGAGCGGTGGCACACCATCGGGATGATCGAGGGCGTCGTCATCATCGTGGCGCATACATGGCCGCAAGCACAGGGCGAAACCGGCGTCGAGACGGGCCGCATCATCAGCGCCAGAAAGGCCACGGCGCGCGAGAGGAGAGCCTATGAACAAGGGAGCTTCTGAAAAACTCACCAGGGAGCAGAAGGCGGAAATCGAGGCGCTCGCCTCCCTTCCCGAGGAGGAGATAGACACGAGCGACATCGCTGAAATTCTGGATTGGACGGATGCCAGGCGCGGCCTCCTCTACCGGCCCGTGAAGAAGCAGATCACGCTCCGGCTCGACGCCGACGTGGTGGCGTGGTTCCGGGCGAACGCCCCGAACGGACGGGGATACCAGACCGAGATGAACCGCGTGCTGCGCGATCACGCCGCGAGGGCCTCGAAGCGAACGTAAAAGGGGCGCCGGCTAGGTTTTTATCCTTTCTCGTTATTTTGGCCTCATTCTGAGAACTCTCTTGCCTCGGGAGGAAACCAATCAATAAGAATGCTTTTAAGTTCCAGAAAGGCCGAATCCGTACATCGACTAACGGAAACCTTTTCCGCAATCTGCAGATATAAGGATGCACTGCGAGGTTTCTGAGATTCCCTTAAAGCCGCTTCAAAAGCCTCTTTAGGCCGAATAGGTTTTACCTCACCTTCTTGTAAATAGTCTTGCTCGATCAACCAGTGACGAAGGTTAGGCTGCCGGCCTCGCCACCCCGCCACTTCGTCGACGTGTGGAGAGTTGCTCCAAATCCAAACCTCCAGTTCGGGCGCAAGTACGATAGCCCTGGCCTGTCCGCCCCAAGCCGATATGGCGAAACTCTCATTAAGGCTTTCTTGCAATTCCTGGCGAGTAGTCGCCTCTTTCCCACTTCCTTCATGATCGAACATGAGTAAACCGTGACGATACTGCCCGGCAAAATTGGAAATGAACTCAACACCGTGTACAGCACAGCCTGGGTCGTGTTGCGGATGGCGGTAGATATCCGTTTCAATGGCTCGGATGCCTAATGCCTCCGGCCTGGAAAGCAATCCGTTCAGAGCGTGTTCCAGGTTTTTGTCGGCAACGACAATAACGAGGTCTTTCAACCCAAAACCCCTGAGGCGAGCAAGGTTCCGAGATCGGCTTCTCCGTGCCACTGCTGTAGTTTGGGATGTTTGGAACCAAGAACGATATCCGTCGCTCCCGTATCATCCTTGGCGAAGCACAACACATGATCAATTTTCGCTTCGCTTAAGACCACAGGTGAATGAGTCGCCAGCAGGACCTGGGCTGAATAAACCGAGGAGAGAGAATCATAAACGGTCGCCACGGCGCGCGGGTGGATGCCGTTCTCCGGCTCTTCGATCAGATAGATCCCTTTTAGCTCGTCAAGATATGCAGGCAAGGTCAGCGCCGTAAGCCGGAGCGTGCCATCGGACACCATCCAGGAAGGCACTTTCAAACCACCCTGATATTCATAGACCATATAGCAATGTTTATCCTCCGGACGCTCAACGGTCGTGATATCTACGAGATCGTCGAGCGCCGTCCGAAGGTGAGCTATCCAGTCACTGTGCCTTTCTTTGCTTTCTTGACGCAGGCGGGCGACAACCCATGGCAAATTCGACCCATTGGGCAAAAAACCGGTGACCCTGGTAGGTGGACTGGGTTGTCTGATCGCGAGGCTGTTCAGAACAAACTGCTGCACGCCGGTTTTCAGATATTCTCGAAACCACGAGGCCACCGGAAGTGATTTTTCATCCGCTGGAAGATTGCCGAGGGCCGATTTTTGCGGCCCAAGTTTGAACGAGGGAGCCCAACCCTTTCCTCCTTGAGGATAGGTTTCACTGTAAAAATTATCATTCCCTCCCGGCACCTTGTTGACTACGGTCTTGTAGTTGTGTCCACCTCTGCCCTTAATCAACAACGACGGCGGCGCGTCGATAGACATGGGAAATAACGACCGCTGAAGAGGTTCTTTGGAGTGCGTATGCTTAAGCAAAAACTTTTCGGCCTTGAATTCGAACTGGCGCTTTGTTTCGTCAAAACCGATAGCCACCTCATAACGAGCCGTACCCATTTCCGGTTTCGCCGTCAGCTCGCGCAACTCATCTGGTATACGAGCTTCAACTGCTAGTTCCAGCTTCTCGCCCTGGCGCCGAAAGAGGAGTTCTTCCGGGTTCGTGGTTCGGCCGGACAACGCCTCATCCAATCCCTCGGATACCAGATCCCGAAGAAAACCTACGACGTCGAGAAATGTCGTCTTACCGCTTGCGTTTGGGCCGACCAGAACGTGAAACGGATCGAGGGGTCTCGACACATACCGCAAGCATCGATAGTTCAGCGCTTCAACAAGTGTAATCATCCATGTGTTCCGTTTTGAATTTCTTTGCTACGGCATTCAGCATGGCGAGATTCTCTCGCAGAGACAGGTCGCGACCTGTCCCTACCCCATGCACGCCCCTACGAAACTACGCCGTCGCCTCTTCCCGCAGCGGCTTCGTATAGGCG
>WTGD01000042.1 GCA_011523725.1 Nitrospinota bacterium | reverse complement strand
GGTATATTCCCTGCGGGAGACGGTTCCCGCCGGGGTTTGAGGTGAGCGAATGAGTGAAACAAGCAATGGCGGCGTCGCCGTCGAGGCGGCGCCCGAGACGCGCAAAATCGGCGTGGTCGGGGTCAAGACGCGCTTCGGCGCGCGGCCGGTGCATCACGACTATGCGGGTCTTAGGCTTCGGGTCGGCACGAAGGTCATGGTCAAGAGCAAGGGCGAGGATGAGGAGTTCGGCGAGGTATCCGAGAATCCCCGTATCATGGATGCGCGCTATTACCCGGATTCCCTTCCCAAAGTGGTGCGGATAGCCACCGAGGATGACGAGAAAAAGGTGGCGCGCTCCGAGGCGAACGAGAAGAGCGCCTATGATTTCTGCCGGATGAAGATATCCGAACTCAAACTGCCCATGCGCCTCATCGAGGTTCGCTACATTCATTCGAACAAGAAGGCGACGTTTTATTTTTCTTCCGACGGGCGCGTGGATTTCCGCAAGCTGGTGCGGGTGCTCGCCGAGCGCCTCTCCGTCCGCGTGGAGATGCGCCAGATCGGCGTGCGCGACGAGGCGGGCATGAAGGGCGGCTGCGGGGATTGCGGACGCACCTATTGCTGCAGTTCCTTCCTCAAGTCGTTCGACCCCATTTCCGTCCGCATGGCGAAGGACCAGAATCTGAGCCTGAATCCCGTCAAGCTCTCCGGCGGCTGCGGACGTCTCAAGTGCTGCCTGCGCTTCGAGCATTCCCACTACGTGTCGGTGAAGAAGAAGCTGCCCGCGTGCAAGAAGAAAGTCGGCGGCTGCGACTGCGGTGCGACCGTCGTGCGCCAGGACCTGCTCAAGGAAGAGGTGACCCTCGCTCTCGAGACGGGCGATTTCATGACGGTGGGCGCGGAGGATCTCATGCGCTTGCCCACGGGCCAGTTTTCTCTTAAAACCGGCGTCGAAAACAACGCGCCTCAAGAGACCGCGCTCAAGGGGAACGGCCCGAAGCGATGAGCCAAAAACCATTCTACGTCTCCACGCCGATCTACTACGTGAACGACAAGCCGCACCTGGGCCACGCCTACACGACGGTGGCGTGCGACGCCAAGGCGCGCTTCCACAGGCTCAAGGGCGAGCCGGCGCATTTTCTCACCGGAACCGACGAGCACGGCCAGAAGCTCGAACGCGCGGCCCGCGAGGCCGGCATGGACCCCCTGGCGTTCTGCGACATGAACAGCGCGAAGTTCCGCGAACTCTGGGAGAAGCTGGATATCTCCTACGACGATTACATCCGCACGACCGAGGAGCGCCACATTCGCGGCGTGCAGGAGCTCTGGCGGCGCGTCGAGGCGGCGGGCGACATCTACCTGGGCGCATACGCCGGCTGGTACGCCGTCCGGGACGAGGCCTTCTACACCGAGAGCGAACTCACCGAAGGCCCCGGAGGCGCAAAGATCGCCCCCACGGGCGCCGAGGTCGAATGGGTGGAGGAGCCGAGCTATTTCTTTCGCCTGAGCAAGTACGCCGAGCCGCTCCTGGCGCATTATGAGGAAAACCCCAACTTCGTTCAGCCCGAGAGCAGAAGAAACGAGGTGATGAGCTTCGTGCGCGGCGGCCTCAAGGATCTCTCCCTCTCGCGCACGAGCTTTCAGTGGGGGATCCCCGTGCCGGGGGATGAAAGCCATGTGATCTACGTGTGGTTCGACGCGCTGAGCAACTACCTGACCGCGCCCGGCTTCGATGAGAGTGGGGTGCGCGGCGGAAGCCCCTGGCCGACGGACCAGCACTTCATCGGCAAGGACATTCTGAGGTTTCACGCGGTCTACTGGCCCGCCTTTCTGCTCTCCGCAGGCGTCCCCCTGCCCGCGCAGGTCTTCAGCCACGGGTGGTGGACGGTCGAGGGGCAGAAGATGTCCAAGAGCCTGGGCAACGCGGTCGACCCGCACTGGCTCATCGAGGAATACGGCGTCGACGCCATCCGCTATTTCCTGCTCAAGGAAATCCCCTTCGGACTGGACGGGGATTTCTCCCACAGCGCGCTGATCGACCGCATCAACAGCGATCTGGCGAACGATCTGGGCAACCTGCTCTACCGCACCCTGAACATGGTGAAGCGCTACAGAGAGGGCCGGCTGGAGCACACGCCCTCGGGCGATACCGAGGCGGAGAGCGCGTTTTGCGAATTCGTCGCCGATGCGGCCGCGAAATACGAAGACGGCATGGCGGCGACGCACTTCCAGAACGGCCTGAGAGCCGCCTGGGAGGTGATTTCCTGCGCGAATAAATATATCGACGCGAACGCCCCCTGGGCGCTCGCGAAAGCGGGTGAAGAGACGCGCCTTTGTTCGGTGCTCTGGCACGCCGTGGCGGCGATTCGGGTCGTCGCGGCCATGATATCACCCGTCATGCCCGCCTCCGCGCAGAAAATAGCGGCGCAAATCGGGCTGGCCGGGGACTGGGCGAGCGCTCCTTATTCGGAGTTAATGGATATGCGTGGGTTGCCTGATGAGTTGAACACCGACCTGGGCGACCCCCTGTTCCCGCGCATCGAGGATGAGGCGAAAGAAGCCATTCAGGAGAAGGTGGCCCGGCGCATCGCGGGCGGTGAAGATGCCGCGCCCGAAGAAGACGCGAAAGAGCAGATATCCTTCGAGGAATTCCAGAAGATGGATTTGCGCGCCGCGAAGGTGCTCGAAGCCGAGCGGATCCCCAAATCGAAAAACCTGCTCAAGCTCACCGTCTCTCTCGGGGAGGAAACCCGGACTGTCGTGGCGGGCATTGCGAAACACTACGCGCCCGAGGATTTGCCGGGCCGCCAGGTGATCCTGGTGGCCAACCTCGAGCCCGCCAAACTGATGGGTGTGGAATCCCAGGGCATGGTTCTCGCCGCCGAGGATGGCGAGAATCTCCTGCTCGTAGACGTGGGCGAGGCGGTGACGCCGGGCGCGCCGATCAGGTAGAGACAAGACGCCCCGCCCGGGAGATTGGAGTTTCGGAGTGAATGAATCATACGAGTCCGGGCCGGACTCATCCGGCGAGGGGGACGCATCGTCGGGTTCTGAAAGAAAAGGACGCTCTCATCGCCGCCGGAGGAGACGCGGACGAAGGGGCGGGAAGCGCCCCGAACAGATAGAACGGCAGAATACCTCCGGGAAAGCCGAAACCGCCGCGCGCGCGCAGAACGGGGAGGGCGCCGCCCCGCGCCCCGATGACGGCGGCTCGCGCGACGGACGCAGGACCAAGAACCGCTGGCGGCACCGGCGGAGGAAAAAAGCCCAGCCCCAGGTCATCATCGCCGATCTGCCCGATGCGAACGGCCTGCCCGTGCTGGTGGACACCCACGCCCATCTCATCGACAAGGCGTTCGACCCGGACCGCCAGGGGGTGGTGGAGCGCGCCATCGAGGAGGGGGTGCACTACATCATCTCGATGGGCACCTGTCTGGAGTCGAGCCGCCGGACCCTCGACCTCGCGGCGTCCTACGCGGGCGTCTACGCGGCGGTCGGCGTGCATCCGAGCGACGTCAAGGGCATCAACGAGCGAACCATCAGAGATATCGCCAAACTGGCCGAAGATCCCAAGGCGGTGGCCGTCGGCGAGATTGGTCTGGACTACTACCGCGAAGGCGCGCCGCACAAGGCCCAGCGCAGGTGGTTTCGGGAGCAAATCCGGCTCGCCGTCGAGGTGGGCAAGCCCATCATCGTCCATTGCCGCGACTCGGCGGATGACATCCACGAGATTCTGGAGGAAGAAAAGGCGTGGCGCGCGGGCGGCGTCATCCACTGCTTCACGGGCGACGAAGCGCAGGCCCGGAAATTCCTGGACATCGATTTTCATCTGGGCGCGGGCGGGGCCATCACTTTCTCGCGCTCCGAAGAACTCCGCGAAGTCTTCGAGCGGGTACCCAT
>WTGD01000265.1 GCA_011523725.1 Nitrospinota bacterium | reverse complement strand
CTACATACCTGATGAAAGGGTTTTCGAATGTCGAGAAAAACGGGGTTCATCTCCATCCTGATTGCCGGCGCCATATTCTTCTCCGGCGCATACCTGCTTCCATCCGCGAACAGCCAAAAAGTGAAATCCTCAGCAATCACGCTCGCCTCGAATCAGGCGAAGCCGAAAGGATCGCCCAACCCCACCCTCTTGGCCCAAAACTTCGACAAACAGCAAATCGAGAAAATCATCAGAGAATACCTTATCACCAACCCCGAAGTGCTCGAAGAGGCCATACAAGCCTTGCAGGCCAAACGACAAGCAAGGAGGCAGGCTGCGGCCCTGGCCTCTATTCGGAACAACAGGAAACAAATCTATGAGGATCCCGAAGACCCCGTGGGAGGCAACCCCAAAGGGGACGTAACAATCGTGGAGTTTTTCGATTACCGATGCGGGTATTGCAAGCGGGTGGCCCCAGTCGTGGACGATGCGCTCGCAAAAGACAAGAAAATCCGCATCGTCTACAAGGAATTCCCCGTCCTGGGTCCAAATTCCGTATTGGCGGCCCGGGCGGCGCTCGCCTCACGCGCACAGGGCAAATATCTGGCTTTTCACAAGGCTCTCATGTACGCCAAAATATCTTATGATGAAGCGAGCATCATGAAAATCGCCGCCAAAGTGGGCATCGACACGGCCCGCCTCAAGAAAGACATGCAAGCGCCCGGCATCCAGGCCCAACTCGCGAAGAATCGCGCCCTCGCGCGCTCGCTTAGCATACGCGGCACGCCCGCCTTCGTCATAGGGGATCAACTCTTTCCGGGCGCGCTGACTTCGGCCCAACTCGCAGGCATGATTCAAAAAGCCAGAAACAAATAAACCGAAAAAAGCCCCGGAGAGTAATCTCCGGGGCTTTCTCATCCGCTGCAATTTCAGTCTACCGTTACCGAGCCCATCAACATTCTGCGGTAATCCCACCATTTCCACTTCCTGGGCACCATGGTGATGCGAACGCGTATCTTCTGCGCGATGGGCGTGTTGACGTAATTCGCCCACATATCCGGGCCGAAGAAATGATCCACCACGCTTTTGAGCCCCTCGTGGTCCGTTCCCATGACCTCGGAAACCTGCGCCTCTCCCTCGACGACTACCGCGCGGAAGGGAGCTTCATCGTCGTCGATGCAGATGGAAAACGCCGGGTTCCGCCTCAAATTCCGCACTGAAACCGAATCTTCACCCGTGCTGATGAAAAAACTCGCATCCTCGGGATTGAACAGATATAAAAGCGGTACGATGTGCGGCGAACCATCCGCATTCGTGGTGGCGATTCTCGCCATGTGGGGTTCTTGTAAAAATTCATCCATCTCGGTCGGGCGCTCGGCCATCTTCCATCTCCTCTCGAAAAGTCATGCCGTTATGAATCATTTCCATTTTTATCGCTCCAAAAATGATACCGGAGTCCTCCATCACTTCACAATCAGATTCACCAGGCGGCCCGGCACGACGATGTGTTTCACGATTTCCTTATCTCCGATGTAACCGGCCGTGACGGCTTCCGCTTTTTTCTTCAACTCCTCCTCGGGCGCATCCGGCAGCGCCATGAACGTACGCCTCGTCTTCCCGTTCACCTGGACGGCGAACTCCTTCTCCTCGGCGGCTATGGCCGCCTCGTCCACCTCCGGCCACGCCTCACGGAAGATACTCCCCTCTCCTTCACCTGCGCGGAGAGCCTCCCAGAGCTCCTCCGCCACATGAGGCGCCATAGGCGCCATGCAGCGAAGCAGGATCTCGGCCGCCTCGCGCTGCACCGCATTTTCGGCATCGGCCTCTGAACGAAGCGACGTGGCCAACTCCATGATGCGCGCCACCGCCGTGTTGAAAGAAAACGTGTTTTCATACACTTCCGTCACCGCCTTCAAGGTGGCGTGGGCGTCGCGCCTAAGTTTTCTCCCGGAAGCAGACAATCCGCTCCCGTCTCCGCAATAGGCGCTCGTTTCCCGCCAACCCTCGATCCGCTCAGAGAACGTGATCCATAGCCTTTGCAAGAAGCGATGCACACCGATCAGGCCGTCATCGCGCCACTCCTTGGAACGCTCGGGAGGGCCGATGAACAGCGTATACAGGCGGCCCGCATCCGCCCCGTATTTTCCGGTGCATTCTTCAATCGAGACCCCGTTCATCTTCGATTTGCTCATCGAGGCCATCTCGGCGAGCACTTTCTGCCCGGCTTCGTAGCCACTGCCGCTGGGGCCGTCCGCCGTCACCACAAATGATTCTTCATCCACGTCCTGATAGGGCACCCAGACGCGGCCACGCGCATCAGCCACGTAATAGGCCATCCTGCACACCATTCCCTGGGTGAAGAGGTTTTCGAACGGTTCTTCGAAGGAGACGAGGCCCAAATCGTATAGTACTTTTGTGAAAAACCGCGAGTACAACAAATGCATGACGGCATGCTCCGCGCCCCCGATGTACTGCGTCACGGGCAGCCAGCGGTTCACGTTTTCCGACCGGAATACAGCGCCTTCGTCGCGAGGGCTTACGTATCGCAGGTAATACCAGGACGAATCCACAAAAGTGTCCATCGTGTCGGTCTCACGGCGCGCAGGCCTGCGCGTTTTCGGGCTGATGACGTTCACGAAATCCTCACTCTTTTCCAGGGGGTTCCCTCCCCGGCCCGTGAACTTGACGTCGCGCGGGTGCATGACGGGTAGATGATCGTCCGGCACCGGGGTGATGCTGTCATCTTCTTCGTAAATGACGGGTATCGGCACTCCCCAATATCGCTGACGCGAAATGAGCCAGTCTCTCAGCCGCCAGTTGATGGTTTTGTCCCCAAAACCCTTTTCGGCGAAATAATCGATCATCTTGGGATACGCTTCGCGGTTCGGCTGCCCGTCGAATGGGCCGGAGTTCTCCATGACACCATCTTCGATGTATGCCTCCTCCATCGTGTCGCCATCGAGCCCCCCCTCGGGATGCTGGATGACCACCTTGACGGGGATGCCGTATTTCCTCGCAAAGAGAAAATCACGCTGGTCGTGTGCAGGCACGCCCATGACGATGCCCGTGCCGTATTCCATCAGCGCGTAATCGGCCACGAGCAGGGGCACACGGTCGCCATTGACGGGATTGATGATGAAATGACCTGTATCAATGCCCGTCTTTTCACTCTCTTCGCTCATGCGCTCCGCGGTGCTTTGGGCCTGCATGGCGTCCACGGCCTCGCGGATGGAGTCCGCCCGAGGATTCCCCTCCAATAATTGATCGATAAGCGGATGCTCGGGCGCGCATACCATGAAGGTGACGCCATAGACCGTATCCGGCCTGGTGGTGAAGACAGAGAGCGTCTCGCCGGTCGTTTCGAGTTTGAAATCGATTCGCGCACCCTCGCTGCGCCCCAACCAGTTTCTTTGTTGCTGCTTGACGTGCTCGGGCCATCCGACGAGTCCATCCAGATCGTCGAGCAAGCGCTGCGCATAATCGGTGATCTTCAAGAACCACTGGCTAAGCCAGCGCTTTTCCACCTTGGCGCCGCTGCGCCAGGCGATTCCGTCGTGAATCTGCTCGTTCGCGAGAACCGTGCCGTCTACCGGGTCCCAATTGACGAGAGCCTCGCGCTTGTACGCCAGACCATGTTCCAACATTTTGAGGAAAATCCACTGCGTCCACCTGTAATAACCTGGATGCGCGGTGGAAATCTCGCGCGGCCAGTCATAGGCGAGACCCGCCATGCGAAGCTGGCGTCTCATATTGTCGACGTTTTTTTGCGTCCATACGGCGGGATGCACGCCGGCATTGATGGCGGCGTTCTCCGCCGGCAGCCCCAGGGCGTCCCAGCCCATGGGGTGCAAGACCTCGAAGCCGCGCATCTTCCGGTAGCGGCTGATGGCGTCGCCCATCGTGTAGTTACAGGCG
>WTGD01000344.1 GCA_011523725.1 Nitrospinota bacterium | reverse complement strand
GTACTGAACGGGACGACGAACTTCATCCTCACCAGAATGCGGACAAACGGCCAGAGCTACGAGGAGGCGCTCGTCGAAGCGCAGGCGCTCGGCATCGCGGAGACCGACCCCACGCTCGACGTGGAGGGTTTCGACACGGCGAACAAGCTCGCGCTCATCACGAACGTCTGCATGAATGCCGACCTGACGCCCGAGGACGTGGAGCGGACGGGCATCGCCGGGGTGTCCCTCGGCGAGGTGCAAGGAGCGAGCGCGGAAGGAAAGATCATGCGCCTCGTGGGCGTCTCGAAGCGGGATGAGGCCGGGCGCGTCTCGGCCCGCGTCGCGCCCGAGCTTCTCCCGCCAGAGCACCCCCTGGCGGGCGTCGAGGGGGCGGAGAAGGGCATCACCTACACGAGCGATACGATGGATCGCGTGACCGTGGTGGGCGGCAAGAGCGACCCCAGGGGCGCCGCCGCCGCTTTGCTGAAGGACCTCATCAACATTCATCGTCATTCTTCATCCTGATACCGGAGATTTTCCATGAACAACGCGGACCTGATCGTCAAGACCATGAAGGAAGCGGGCGTTACGCACTGCTTCGGCATCCCGAGCGGAAACGTCCTGCCCATGCTGGAAGCCATGCGCAAGGGGGGGCTCACATTCGTCCTGACCGCGCACGAGGGCTCGGCGAGCTTCGCCGCCGACGTGATGGGCCGCCTCACGGGCGCGCCGGGCTTCTGCATCGCGACCCTGGGGCCGGGGGCCACCAACCTCACGACCGGCGTGGGCAACGCCTACCTGGACCGCTCCCCGCTCATCGCCCTCACCTGCAACCTGCACACGCACCAGCTGGGGCGCCGCATCCAGATGTACATCGACCACCACACCCTCTTCAGACCCATCACCAAGGCGAGCCACCCGCTCAGGAAAGGGCGCGTCGCCTCCGTACTGGACGAGGCGATGGGCCTGGCCTTGAGCGAGCCGCACGGCCCCGTTCATCTCGACCTGCCCGAAGACGTATCGCTGGCGCCCGCCACGGAGGATATGCCGCCGATTCCTGAGGGTAAGCGCCACAGACCCGCGTCCGAGAGCGCATTCGGGAAACTCGAATCCTTGCTTCAAAGCGCCAAGCGCCCCGTCGCCGTCCTGGGCTCCACGACCATGCGCATGGAAAACCCCGCGCTCCTGCGCGCCTTCATCGACAGGCACCAGCTTCCCTTCGCCACGACCACCATGGCCAAGGGAATGATAGACGAGGATCACCCGCTTTCGGTCGGGTGCATCGAACGCGGCAAGCGCCAGGTGCAGCGCGAGTTCCTGAGAAGCGCGGACCTGATACTCGGGGTCGGCTACGACGTCATCGAGGTGGAATACGAGCAGTGGATCAAGGACGTACCCCTCGCCAGCGTGGACATCGACCCGGTGGACGCGGACGCTTCGGTCGAGATCGCGCACGAGGTGGTGGGCGATCTGGATGCGTCGCTCAAGCGCATGAACGACATGGCACCCGGCAGCTACGAGTGGCCCTCCGACGCCGCCCTGCGCCACAAGGAGCGATACCAGAAGGCCCTGCGGCCCCACGTCCCGCACTTCGCGGCCCACGAGGCCATCGACGTGGTGCGCGAGGTGACGCCCCGGGAGGGAATCCTCTCCTTCGACGTGGGCGCGCACACGCACCAGATCGCCAGCCAGTGGACGGTGCACGAGCCGCGCACGTTCCTGATCACGAACGGGTGGTCCTCGATGGGCTTCGGCCTGCCGGGGGCCATCGCCGCGAAACTCGCGTGCCCGGACAAGCCCGTCGTCGCCATGATCGGGGACGGGTGTTTCCAGATGACGTGCGGCGAGGTGGCCGTCGCCAAGAGAATGGGCCTCGCCATCCCCATCGTCGTGCTGGACGACCGCTGGCTCGCGCTCATCCAGGTCAAGCAGGACAGGCGCTCCTATGAGCGTTACGGCACCGAGCTCCAGGCCGAGGAATACCAGGCGCCGCCCGCCCACTACTTCGGCGTCCCGGCCGTGGGCGCGCGGACGCCGGAGGAGTTGAGAAGCGCGCTCACCGAAGCCTTCCAGGCAGAGGGGCCGACCGTCATCGAGGCGGTGGTGGATTCGGCGCACTACGGCGACACGGTGTTCGATTAAGAGACCCTAGGGCGAACGACACCGGGCGAATTCGCTCATTTTCCTTGCAAATCGAAAGTCTGACTTTTAATATTCAAGGATAATGGCCGCTTTCACATTCGAATCGACGCCGGAGCCGCCTGACCACGGGGCTGTTGAAACAGCTCCATCACAGGCGGATTCGGAGCCTTGTATTTACCTCCGCTTCAATTATTCTAGTAAATTAAAAGTATAATTTTATATTTACAAGGAAATATTAAAACTATCCTTGAAAATTAAAATATTTTATTTTATTTTACAAGGATGATAAGTCGCCGCTCATATCAAAACGTGGTGAATGCACTCGGGCGCCAGGCCGCCGTCGCGCTGCTCGGCGCCCGCCAGGTCGGCAAGACGACGCTGGCGCTCGAGGTCGCGGAGGGCTCGAACGCCGTCTATCTCGACCTGGAGTCCCACGCGGATCGCGTCAAGCTCGCCGACCCCGCGCTCTACCTCGGCGAGTACGAGGACCGCCTCGTCATCCTGGACGAGATCCACCGCGTCCCGGAGTTGTTCCAGGAACTGCGCGGCCTGATCGACCGGGGCAGGCGGCAGGGAAGGCGGACGGGCCGCTTCCTGGTGCTGGGCTCGGCGTCGCTGGACCTGCTCCGGCAATCGGGAGAGAGCCTCGCCGGGCGAATCGAATACGTCGAGCTCGACCCGATCGACGTGAGCGAGGCCGCGCACGACGCGCGGGCCATGACAACGCTATGGGTGCGCGGCGGCTTCCCGGACAGCCTTCTCGCCGCCGACGACGCCGACAGCATGACCTTCCGGCAAAACTTCATCCGCTCCTACCTGGAGCGCGACGTGGCGCAGTTCGGCCGGCGCATCCCGGCGGAGACGCTGGAGCGGTTCTGGACCATGCTGGCGCATGCCCAGGGCGGGCCGCTCAACGCGTCGAAGCTGGCCGCAAGCCTTTCTGTCAGCGCGCCGACGGTGAGCGGCTACGTCGACCTGCTGGTCGACCTGCTTCTCGTGCGCCGCCTGCGCCCGTTCCACGCGAACGTCAAGAAGCGTCTGGTGAAATCGCCCAAGGTCTACGTGCGCGACAGCGGCATCGTCCACACCCTGCTCGGTATCGAGAGCCACGACGCGCTCACAGGCCACCCGGTCGCGGGGTCAAGCTGGGAGGGCTTCGTCATCGAGAACCTGCTCGCCGTCGCCCCGCCGCGCACCATGGCGAGCTTCTACCGAACCCAGGCGGGCGCGGAGATCGACCTCGTGCTCGAAATTCCGGGCAGTCGCGGACCCTGGGCAATCGAGATAAAACGCGGCTTATCCGCCAGACTCGGCAAAGGCTTCCACCACGCCTGTGAGGACGTGAAGCCCGAGCGCGCCTTCCTCGTCCATCCGGGCGAGGAGCGCTACCCCGTCACGAAGGACGTGGAGGCGGTCGGCCTCAGGGAGATGGTCTCCATCATATTGCGCGGGGAGGAATAGGGGGGGCCGGACCCAGCGCGCACCCCTAAAGGGGGTTGTTGAAAAGTCCGGAGAGGTAAAATTTGTTTGCGTGTAGGTCGGACATATATGCGACCCGGCCTTTTTCGCCGCCCTTCATGGGCCGCATATATGCGGCCCCTACAAAAACCACTCCTTCCCGGTTATACCAAACCCTCGTTCATCAGGGCTCTTTCAACAGCCCCTACAGAAACTGCGCGTCCTCGATAATCGCCTCATCGAAGTTCACGCCCTCCAAATCGGCGCCGACGAGGTCCGCCTCGCGGAAACTCGCCCCCGCCACGTCGGCGTCGGAGA
>WTGD01000108.1 GCA_011523725.1 Nitrospinota bacterium | reverse complement strand
CTCCTTGGCGTAGCGGAACAGCCCCAGGTTCCTCTCTTCGAGCATCCGGCGCAGAGCGGCGCCGTATTCGCGGCGCACGAAGAAGCCGGTGGTCAGATAGGCGAATGCGATGAACAAGGAGATGAGGGCCAACTGGCCGGGGCTGAGCGGGAAGAGGGCGAGGCCGGTGGGCTTGATGATGAGAAGGGCGACGCCGCTCACGATGCTGGCCACGGCGACCACCTGACCGGCGACGAAAGCGCCGACTCTCGCGCGGATCGAGGGGGAGACGGCGTTGTAGAGCAGGGCGTTGATGGCGTTTCGAATCGATTCCTGGAGGTTCTTGTTGTTGAAGCGCAGGAAAACGGCGGAATAGAAGCCGGGCGAAATCGCCATGCCCGCAAGGCCGATGATGGTCGTCAGCGGGTAGAGGAGGTTCGCCGTCCCCAGGCCGAGCCGCTTGATGATGCGCGGGGTGATGAACGTCTGGACGAGCAGGGAGAAGGCGCTTCCGATGGCGGTGAAGTATCCGAGGAACGAGGCGAGTTGCGCCCGATCGGGAAAGACTTCGCGAAAGACGAGGCTGTATTGAAAGTCCTGAAAACTCCGGAGAATCACGACGATGAAGCTGAAAAGCGCGAACGCGCAGACGTATCTGTTCGTCCGCATGAGCGCGAGATTGCCGCCCTTTGAGGCCGTCTTGGTTGTTTTGCGCTTTTTGGGGCCGGCATCGTCGATCAGGTGGTCTTTGAGTCGCCATTCGGCGTATTGCACCACGCCGACGCTGACGACGATGGCGCCGATCCAAACATACAGCAGATTCGAGACGCTCCCCAGGACGGGGATGAGCAGCGGAATGGCCAGACCGCCCAGGATGCCGCCGTAGCGTCCCCCGGTGAGGATGATCGGAACCAGCCGCTTGGATTGCAGGACGTCGAGATACTGCCCGTACAGGGCGCGGAAATTGTTCGGCAGCATGTTCGTGAACATGACGAACAGCGTGTGGAGAAGGGGAAACGCGATGGGCATCGCGTAGGCGCGGAAATCCGCGAAGATGAGCAGCTTGATGCCGAAGATGAGCGCGATAAAAAATACCAGGACGGTCTTGAACATCGCCGGAATCGAGAGTTTTTCGGTCAGCGAGGAGTAGAAGGTGCTGATGAAGATGATCATCAGGGCGTTGAATATGTACATGTAGGGGAGAAAACCCGGGCCGACTTCCGAGAGGAACAGGGCTTCGGATACGGTGAGGCCGATGGAGAACTGAACCCCGATCAGGAAATAGAAGAAAAAGAACACCGAGAAGACGAGCAACTCCTCTTCCTGGATGTTGAAGGCTTTTTTGAGGAGTTTCGCCATGTCGGTCACTTCTAGGGCGCTGGATGAAGATTCTTGGCGCGAATCCCGACCAGTGAGATTTCAGGAATGGAAGCGAACGCCAACCGTTTGATTCTAACTTAGAGTTTTTGAGATTTCCACGAATAGAACGACAAGGCGTCCTCCGTCCACTGCGCGCAGTTTCTGCTGAACCTTTCCCAGCGGCTGTTTGCGCATTGGGCGCGGACGGGATCGGCGTTGCCCTCGGCGATCAGGCCGTTGAGCGGCGAGAGGTCGAATTCGGCCCGAACCGGAACCCTGCCGAGCTCCTCGGGGTCGAGGAGAGACAAAAAGCGCGCGAACGCGTCAAAGGCGCCGCGAATCTTCCCGCACAGGCGCTCCGCGCCTCCCGCATACGCGACCAGGGGCGGAACCAAAGGCGCGTAGCGGTTCAATTCCATTCCTCCTTCGGTGCGGTTCGTGATGCTGTCCACGCCGACGACCCCGATGGAATCGTCCGTAAATTCCACCGGAAAGAGTCTGGCGTAGAGCGTTTCCACGACCGGCCCCTCGCGGCTGAGCCTCAGGTGAACGCGAACGCTGAACAGACCGAAATCGATCCAGTCGCAGATGAGCGGCAGGTAGCGCGCGTCGAACACCTGCTCGTAGTTCTCGATGGCGCTCGCCAGGAGGCGGATCGAATCCTCACGTGTGCGGGACGCTTCGCGCAGTTCGGATTCGAGTCTGGGCGCGCAGTTGTTGAGTA
Organism: Nitrospinota bacterium; assembly: GCA_011523725.1. Classification (GTDB taxonomy): domain Bacteria; phylum UBA8248; class UBA8248; order UBA8248; family UBA8248; genus Bin107. The sequence continues at coordinate 1,854 of WTGD01000108.1, read as the reverse complement.
TCTGTCCCAAAACGTCCGGGGAGGCGCCGCCTCCCGCCCTTCGGGTCTTGACGTAGGCTTTCGCGGTCGCCGGGCTGGCCTGAAAGCGATGAACGAGCCAGTCCATCGCCTGGAGGTGCTCGTGGTTTTCCGCGTCGAGAGACAGGGGGAGAGGAATCGCATGGTCCGTCGCGACGCCGAGCCTGCTCAAGTCCGGAAGCCCGAACCCGTTGGGGTAGACGTCCAGCCGAAAGCATCCGCGTCCCCCGCCGCCTTCCTGCGGTTTGACGAAGAAAGTCCCCGTCCCCCGTTTCCGCGACAGGGCGGAGGCCCCCTCCAGAATGGCGGCGGCGGTGTCCGCAGGCCTCCCCCCGTTTAGCTCCACCACTTCATAGCCGGCCGTCAGGCGGCGTTCGGGATCGCCCGCTTCGGGGTTGTTCGCGTCCGTCCCGTTTCCGTTCAGGAGTTCGTACGTGGTCTTCTTGTTGGAGAGCGGCCCGCCGGGGGCGGTGATAGACCCCGGGGCCACGACGATTCCGCGCTCTTCCAGAACCCTGGCGAGGGTGGCGTCGTAGAGGCTTCTCTGGGCGGTCTGGCTGATGACGAGCAATTCTTTCGGCGCTCTGGCGGCGCGGGCCAGAAGTTCCTCCCGCCGGTTCAGGACCCTGACGGGGATGGACAACCCGAGTTGCTTCAGGTGCGCTCTCATCACCCGCGCCGTTTCCATGGTGAGGGGCAGCCGGCTCGGGGAGCCGTCCAGCAAAAGGATTTCTCCCGGACTCCGAACGGGTGGCGCGTCTTCCAGAATGCGCAAGCCCCCGAAACGGGGTTCGCGCGCCGCCCAGTGGTTGAGGCTTTCGATGAGCGTTTCGTTCAGATCACCGTCGAGCGAATCGAACTCCTGGCTCACGCGGTACAGATCCCAGGCGCCGCCGCTCGCATCGGGCGTGAGATGATAGAGAGAGGGTTCCCGCGCGATGCGGGGATGGCTTGATGTTTTACGTGAGGCCAAGGCTTCGCTCTCGATGCCTAAAACACCGACTTGCGCTGGCGCATGAAGTGTTTGACCACCCAGTCCGCAATGGCGCCGCCCACGGCGTTGTCGGCGGCAAGGGAGGAGGGGTTCGGGGCGATGCAGCTCAAGGCGCGTATCCCCGTCATGCGGTACGCCTCCTCGCGCGCGTGCGCTTCGTTCGCGAGTATTCCGGAAATGAGCATGTTTTCCTCCTCCACCCCCAGGTGGCTTCTGAGCCAATGGACGATGAGCGTGGATTCCAGCGTATCACATGCGCAGACGATCAGCCCTCTGCGCGAGAGCCAGTCTTTGACCCAGGGGTCGCTCGCCACGTCGAGGCTGGCGTCCGCGGAGGGGGAATCCGCCAGTTCCGCGATGACGATTTCCGCCTTCGCGCATGCGTGGCGAAGCAGGTTCTGGGCGCATCGCCTGACCTTGTGCCTGGAGACGCCGCACGTGGAGGCAAGGCCCGCATCGACGAAATCCCAGCCGAGTCTCGCGGAGTCGAAGAATCCGATCGGTCTTCCGTAGTTCACCTGCATGAGATCCCGCATCCGGCCGGTTCCGGTGAGCTTCACGTATGAGACGTGGATGCCCGAGGAATGCAGGGCGGAGGCGAGCGAAGAGGCGCACGTCGTTTTGCCCACGTCCATATCGGAGCCGGTGACCAGGATGATGGGAGCGCAGGGAACCCCCTCTTCATCCACCGGGCAGCGGGTATCGGGAATGACGGGGAGATCGGAAAGCAGAGCGGGTTCGCCCCGGAGCGCGACGCCCCCTTTCACCTCTATTTTCACGCACGGCGTTTCGGGGTTCGCACGGATCCCGCATACGCCGCCGACGTTCAACAGGTCGAGCAC
>WTGD01000221.1 GCA_011523725.1 Nitrospinota bacterium | reverse complement strand
ATACACTTCCTGAGGAGAAGGCCCAACTACAAAAAGTCTCTTGGGGAGGAAGAGAAGCCCATATCGTAAGAGACGACTTTTACTACGAAGCTATGATTCGTAAAAGTTACGGACTGCCCGAAACTGTGCGAGTAGATATTCCTGATGCACATTCTGGACACATCGGCCTCCGCAGTATTTCTTTAATCGGGAACAAGGGAATCGAAAATTTACGTTTTAGGTGCAATGCGGAGTACTATGTTTTTCAGGGAATGAACAACATAAATAGTTTAGGCTTCAACGAGTTCGATTCTGATTCTCCAAAGATAAACACCAAAATTTACCTTAGTCCTCGTGAAAAAATTGATCCGCACTTTCACAACCCACTCCATCATAGAAATTTATTTCTATCAATAAAGGAAATCGCCAGCAAAAAACAGGATACTCGACTGGTAAATTCTCTAGACAAGCAACTTGAGCGAATCGAGTATTTCTTGACTAAAGAACAAGAAGTTTCCTTGTGTGTTGATGGAAGACAGTGGCTGGAATACTGGCAGGATCGAATTCTTTACGAGTGGCGAAGGTTGTCTTCCGATTTTTACAGATCGTGGCTTCGTCCATTAATCATGGTTTTAGGGGGCTACATGGCGTTAAATTACCTTCCTTGGTTTTGGTTCGAGTGTTTCACGTTCTCTGATTGGGCAGAATTTTCCCTAAGGCCCATCCAAAAAATACCTTTTTACACGGAAACTCTAAGTGAACTTTTTGAAGATAAATATAACAACATTTCTCGCGGAGGCAAAAATTTCTTAAGACTCATTGGTTTAATTCAAGTGGCTTGGGTAGCCTTGTGTGGATTTGCCTTTACTAAATCCATCAAACGGTAAATTCCGCTCTTATCTATGATTCTCAAGGACTTTCTACTTTATAAAACCGTCGATCGCACCCATTCGGGCAACTTATCAATAGGCCGCATGTCGGCGAGGCGTTTCGTCAGTTTGAAGGTGGCGCTCTGACCTTCCGCCATTCGCACCAGCCGTCCGGCGTCGCCTTAAGAGCCTTAGTATTACTAGTCGTCAGTTGACAGATGACACCTGACATATCATTCTTGATGAATGATTGCGTCCTTCAGACATCGGGGCTTGAAAGCACTCTACGATGGTCGAACGGCGCGGCGAGTTGCGCCGGAGCATGTCCAGAAGCTGAGAGATATCCTGGCCGTTCTCGACAGGAGCCGACGGCCACGAGACGTTGACATTCCCGGTTTCCGGCTCCATTCACTGAAGGGTGAACTGAGGGGCTATTACGCCGTGGTAGTCTCGGGGAACTGGCGGGTGACCTTTCGGTTCGAAGAGGGGGACGTAATCGACGTTGATTACCTCGACTACCATTGATGAGGGCAAAGTGATGGCGATGAAAAATCCTCCGCATCCAGGCGGAATCGTGAAGCGGCAATGTCTCGAACCACTCGGATTGTCCGTGACCAAGGCTGCTGTGGGTCTCGGCGTCGCGCGCCAGACCTTGTCGGAGCTGATCAACGAGCGCACGGGGGTCTCTATAGAGATGGCGATCCGCCTTTCCAAGGCGTTCGGCTCGACGCCGGAGACCTGGCTCGGCCTGCAGATGGCTCACGATCTCTGGCAGGCGCGCGCCCACCTCGATGAAATCGAGGTCGAGAAGTTCGGGGCGGCGTGATACACGCCAGAATGACGCCGACGGGAAAACTGCCCCGAACTCCCCTAGAAACTGAGCGAGATGTCGCGGTGGTGCGACATGCAGGCCGCCACGGGTTTCGCGAGCCGGGCAGGCAGGCGCTCCAATTGCCGGACCCCGATGGTTCCGCGTATGGCGGCTTCGTAGGCGGCCAGGCCGGGGTCCAACTCGAGTGCGGCGCGGGTTCGCCACTTCACCTCGCGATTGAAGAGAGCGAGCACATCGTTCAGGCGCTTCTCGGCGCGCTTCAGGCCTGACTTGCCCCGCCTGGAGTCTGCGCGCGCCCTGGAGAGACCCGAGCGCAAATCGTAGGTTCCGGGAACTTTTCTGAACGCCCGCTCGGCTTCACGGATGGCGGAACCCGCCTCTTTGACCGGTTGCGACTGCAGGATTTGAGGCAACCCTTTCAGCTTCGCGCCCGCTTCCTCCAGGGCCGGGACCTTCGCCAGCATCTCGCGCACCTTGTGCACCGAGCTATAAGCGTCGTCGACGTTGCGCCGGTAGGTGCGCCGGGCGCGGGTCTCCTTCCGCTCCAAGGTCAGGTAACGACGGCGCATCTTCTTCCCGCCTTCGGGGCGTCTCGCCTCCACGCGCGCCCTTTGTTTCTTTAACTCGTCGATCTCGTGGCGCAGCGCCGCCGCGGCATCGGAATCACCTCCCATACGCCGGATGGTGGTGCGCAACTCGCGGATATGGCGGTCGATCCGCCTCTCGTCCGCGTTGACCCGCCTGATGATGGTATGTACGGGTTTGTAGGTCTCCCCGAACTTCTCACGCTCCGCGCTGGCGCGGCGCACCTGCGCGACCAGATCGAAGGTCCGGGCCGCCTTCTCCATGCCGCCGGTCAGTTGCCCCCGGATTTTGTTGGGCAGATAGCCGGCATCGAGGTTCTGCGCGGTTCGAATGCTCGCGCGGATCGTCTCGCCGTCGCGGTCGTATTGCTCGAACAGATGTTGCTCCAGGCAGTTCTGGAGGCGCGGGTTCCGCGGGGGCGGCGCGGTCTCGCCGGTGAGCGACGTACGCATCGGCAGGTAGTTCACCAGGGGAGGATAGAAGCCGACGATCCCTAAGGCCACGAGTTGCAGGGCGATGAAGGCGACCACGCCCTTGTAGATGTCCGTCGTCAGCACGTCGGATGGCGCAACGCCGCGCAGGTAGAACAGCGCGAAGCCGAACGGCGGCGTGAGGAAAGAAGTCTGCATGTTGACGCCTATCATCACCCCGAGCCAGACGGCGGTGACGTTGGCCGAGGGGTCCGAGAGCAGGATGGGGGCCACGATGGGCACCACCACCACCGCTATCTCGATGAAATCGAGGAAAAACCCGAGGATGAAGATCACCGCCATGACGACGACGAACTGGCTCCAGAAACCGCCGGGCAGCGTGGTGAGAAACTCCTTCACCAGCTCCTCGCCGCCGAAGCCCCGGAAGGCCGAGGTGAGCATGGCCGCGCCCAGGAGGATGATGAAGACCATGGCCGTGGTCTTGGCGGTCTCCACCATGACGCCCGCGAGCATCTGTTCGGTGCGGTAGGCGCGCCAGCCGCTCCAGGCCACGGCGACCAGCAGCCCTGCGACTGCGACCGCGGCGAACGTCACGCCGATAGCCTCGTAGGCGCCGTGAATCGTGCGTATGTTGAGGTCGAAGGTGGCCAGCAGGATGAAGAGCGCCAGCAGGGAAAGGCCCGCGATGATGGCCGGCGTGTAGCACCCGCGCTGTCCCTCACTCAACCGGTAGCCCGCCATGATGGTGGCGCCGACGGCGCCGATGGCGCCGGCCTGGTTGACCGTGGCAACGCCTGCGATGATGGAGCCGAGCACGGCCAGGATGAGCGCCAGGGGCGGGATGAGCGCCAGCAGCACGCGGAAGGCGAACTGGCGGTCGAAACTTCCTATCATGGGGATGGCCGGCGCGCTGTCAGGCCGTATGAGCGCGACCGTGAGGATGTAGATGACGTAGAGGCCCACCAGCACGAGGCCGGGCACGATGGCCCCCAGGAACATGTCGCCCGCGCTGGCCGAGGTGATGCCGAACTCCGTGGGCATGATGAACTGGCCGGTGGAAGCCTTGAAGTCCACCAGCCGCAGGGTGCCCGCCTGGTCGGTGGCGTTCGAGAGCTGGTCGGCCAGGATGATGAGCACCACGGAGGGCGGGATGATCTGCCCCAGCGTGCCCGCCGCGCAGATGGTCCCGGTGGCGAGCTGGCGCGAGTAGCCGTTGCGCAGCATGGCCGGCAG
>WTGD01000171.1 GCA_011523725.1 Nitrospinota bacterium | reverse complement strand
ATTCCACCATGTTTTGCGCGTCATCGGGGGAGATGGCGGCTTCCGCCTTCTCGATGAGGGACATGACGTCCCCCATGCCCAGAACCCGCGAGGCCATTCTCTCGGGATGAAACTCCTCGAGCGCGTCGAGTTTCTCGCCCACGCCGACCATCTTGACGGGCACGCCCGTCACGGAGCGCAGCGAGAGGGCGCCGCCGCCTCTGGCGTCGCCGTCGAGTTTTGTCAGCACGACGCCCGTGATGCCGATGCGCTCGGAAAAGGCGGATCCCAAGTTCACCGCTTCCTGGCCCGTCATCGCATCCGCGACCAGGAGCACCTCATCGGGCCGCGCCGCTTCTTTCATCCGTTTCAACTCGTCCATCAAGTCGTCATCGACGTGCAGCCGGCCCGCGCTGTCCACGATGCAGTAATCGAAATGCTCGATCCGGGCCCTTTCGGCGGCCCGCTGCACGATTTCCACGGGGTCCGGCACCCCCTCGGAATCGAACGCGTCGGCGCCCGTCTGCTCGGCGAGTCTCTTGAGCTGCGTGATGGCCGCAGGCCGCGCGACGTCCGCGGGCACGAGCAGGACGCGCATTCCCTTGCCTTTGAGCCTCAAGGCGATCTTGCCGGCCGTCGTCGTCTTTCCCGAGCCCTGCAGACCGACGAGCATCACGGTGGTGACGCCGCTCGCGGCGCGCTCGAGCGGCGCGTTCCTCGCCCCCATGAGTTCCGTCAGACGCTCCTGGACCGCCTTGATAACCTGCTGGGAGGGATCGAGGTGCGCGACGCGCTCGACGCCGAGCAGATCCTCGCGGATTTTCGCCACCAGATCCTTGGCGACCCGGAAGTTCACGTCGGCTTCGAGCAGGGCCAGGCGAATCTCGCGAAGCGCGGAATCGACCTCTTTTTCTCCCAAAACGCCCCGGCTTCTCAAATCCTTGAAGATTCCGCCCAGGCGCTCCTTCAAGCCGTCAAACATCGAACACCCCAACTGATTGATATTCAATATGTTTTCGATTTTCCACCCGCAACGCCGGGTGAGGAAACCCAACTTATAAGAATTTTATGCGGCGAGTGTCAACCGCGCGCGGACGGGGTTGTTGAAAAAAGCCTCATCGGGAGGCATCGCCTTTACCCGAAGGTCTGTAGTGACAGCCCCTCCTCGGGGCTGTCCCACAGGACGCGACCTGTCCCAAAGAGTTGTTGTGGTTTTGTTCGTCATTCCGGCGAAAGCCGGAATGACGGTGACTAATTTCGAAGTTCGGGATACTCGACCCTCAAGGGGCTGTTGAAAAAATTCACAGAAGGAGCGCACTGAATTTCACTCCCCCCTTGAGGGGGAGTCGGTGAGGTAAGGGCGTAAGCCCGCAAGCGAACCGGTGGGGGGACATGCCACAGAATAATCTCCCCCCACCGAATCGGCCTTCGCCCAAGGGCTCGGCCTCTTCGACTCCCCCTCAAGGGGGGAGTTAATTTCCTAACTCCCGAGTCGGCAACTACCTTGAAAAGGGAATGTCGTCTTCTCCCTCCCCGGTCTATTTAATACGCCGAATCACGGAATCAACGTTCTTCACCCGCCCCTGATGCCGCGAATGGCCTCGGCGTAGTCGCCCGCACCGAATACGGCGGAACCGGCCACCAGCACCTCCGCGCCCGCCGCGCGTATTTCGGCCGCATTATCAGGGGTGACGCCGCCGTCGACCTCTATCAGAACCGACAGTCCGCCCGCCTCGATCATCCCTCTCAGACGGCGAATCCGCTCCAGCGAAGCCGGAATGAATTTCTGGCCCCCGAATCCCGGGTTGACGCTCATGACGAGGACCATATCCACCTCCGGGAGCAGACTCTCTACCGCCGAAAGCGGCGTTCCGGGGTTCAGCGTCAGCCCGACGCCCAGACCGCGCCCGCGAACCCTCTGCAGGGTGCGGTGGATGTGCCTCGGCGCCTCCACGTGAACCGTCAGGATGTCCGCGCCCGCATCCGCGAACGCATCGACGTAACGATCCGGATCCGCGATCATCAAGTGCACGTCGAGCGCCATATCGGGCGCGGCTCTCCTAGCCGCCTCGACGCCCAGAGGCCCCACGGAGATGTTGGGGACGAAATGCCCGTCCATCACGTCGAAATGCAGCCAGTCCGCCCCGGCTTCGCGCACCGCCGCGATCTCCTCGCCCATCCTCTCGAAAGAACAGGACAGCAGAGAGGGCGCGACCCGGATTTCGCCGGGCGCCATATCGGGCTTCGCCATGTCGGTTCCTTCCCTAATGCGTTTGTTCTTCGACCAGACGGCCGTCCAGGAATATACGCGCTCGCGCTTCGCCCTTCACCCGCACCAGCAGGTGAATCTCCTCGCCCGCGCTCACCTCGCGGGAGAACTCTTCGCGCGTCTCGCCGCTGGATTCGAGCTCCACGCGAAGCGCGCGCCTGGGCTTGCCGTGCGGCACGCGGTAGCGCAGGACGATGAAATTTCCCGCCATCTGGTCCGCACCGCGCGCCACGTCCACGTGCACCCGGTGGCCCGCCAGAACGCGCCGCCCGTGCGGCGGTATCTGCGAGACGATGGAGCCTCGGAGCGATCCCGGGCGGTCCACGTAGCGCACGCGCCCGACGTTCAGGCCGAGCGCGCGAACCTTGTCGAGGGCGTTGTTGACGGGCTCCCCGATCAGGGGAGGCATGACGTACGCCCGCTCTCGGGGACCCTGGCTGACGACGAGCACCACGCCCTCGCCGCGCCTGATGTTCTCACCCTCGCCCGGCCAGACGCCCAGAACCTGATCGATGGGGCGTACGGGATCATACAACCGCTCCACCAGCCGGACGCGAAGGCCCTCCAGGCGGATGAGGGTCTCCGCGCGGATCAGGTTCTTGCCCACGACCGGGGGCACCGCCACGTCCCGCCGACCCTTGCTGAGGACGAGCGATACGATTCTTCCCTTGCGGATGCGGCGCCCGCCGGGCGGATTCTGGCTCACGACGTGGTTCATGGACACCGCGTCGCTGAAGGCGCGCCCGGTGACCTGCATGGGGATTCCCTTCTCGCCCAGCAGTTCCAGCGCGCGAACCACGTCGAGGCCCGTGACCTGGGGCAGGAAGACGCCCTCTCCACTACGGAAGACGTAGAGGCCCACGGCGCCCCCGGCGCCGCCCAGCGCGACCAGGAGCGCAACCCAGAAAATGCCCTTCAGTATCCCTTTCAGCAATTTCCGCCCTCTTTGCGCCAACGCATGGCGAAGAAGCCGTCAAGCCCGTCGCCCGGCGTTATCCTCAAGCTCCCGTCCGGCTTGAGATACCTTTTCGCGCCTTCGGGAAGAGCGGCCCCGTCGCGGATGGGGACGAAGCCGGGCTCCCGGAACGAAGCCGCCACCTCCCCGGTTTCTTCGGGTTCGTTCGTACAAACCGAATACACCAGTCTGCCTCCCCGGCGCACCGCGCGAGCAGCGCCCTGCAAAAGCTCCTTCTGCCGCCTCGCCTGCGCGGCCAGATCCTCTTCCCGAAGCCGCCATCTCGCATCGGGGTGCCGCCTGAAAACCCCCAGCCCGCTGCACGGCGCGTCCACGAGAACGAGGTCGAACCCTTCATGAAAAGGCGGCTTCACCGCATCCATCCGCAAGAGCCGCGCGTCTGAGCGAATCCTAGCACAATTGCGCTGGAGAAGAGCGAGGCGGCGGGACGACCGCTCCCCCGCCACGACGCGCCCGTTCTCTCCCGCCGCCCAGGCGAGGCAGGCCGTTTTCCCGCCGGGGGCCGCGCAGGCATCGAGAACCCTCTCTCCGGGGGCGGCCCCGGCGAAACGCGACACCAGGCTCGAACTCTCATCCATGACGATGAACTTGCCATCGCGCCAGGCCGCCGCATCGCTGAAGCGCGCGCCTGGCGCGCTCTCATCCGGCAGGAATACCAGACAGTCGGGGTCGGCGCATCCGGGCTGTGTGGCGACGCCCTCGCTTGCGAGT
>WTGD01000153.1 GCA_011523725.1 Nitrospinota bacterium | reverse complement strand
CCATCAGCCCATCACCCGTATAGTGGCTGATAGTGCCGTCTTGATCGAGAACTGCCGCGGTCATCGTTGTCAGAAACCGGTTCATGAACGTGGTGAGTTCACCCGCCGTCATATTCTCGGAAAGCGCCGTGAAACCGCGCACGTCCATGAACATCACCGTCAAGGACCGCATCTCTCCGCCTAGTTCCACTTGGTGAGGGTTTGCTGCAAGGTGATCGACAAGCTTGCGCGAAACATACATGCCGAATATTCCGCGGAGTTGGCGGCGGTCTCGCTCGGAGCGCAGATAGCTGAGAATCGAACCGCAGATAAAGACGATTCCCACAATGATGACTGGATAGATAGGATCAATCAAAAGGCGGACCGAATCCACACTGAAAGCATACCAGGAAAGTCCGACGCCAAATGCGGCGCACGTGCCACCAATCAGCGCCGACCAAGCAGCGCCAAGACGGGGAATAATGAAGACGAGAATGGCGCCGACGATAAACAGAAAGATCAATTCCGCGCCCGTCGCCCAGTCCGGCCTGGTAAGATAGGAGCCGAGCAGCATCTGCTCGGCGATTTGGGCGTGGACCGAAACACCGGGAAGAGCAGGATGGAGCGGCGTAGTCTTGAGGTCCGCTAGCCCCGCTGCGCTTGTGCCGACGAAGAGGATCGATCCCTCTATCTTGGATCGATCGAAATCACCGGTGAGGATCTTCCACGCCGGAACGAACCGGACGTTTTGCTCACGGGTCTGGTAGAGCCAGATTCTGCCCGCCGCATCGGTCGGCACCTGAAGCCGACCGACCTTGACGCCTATGACACCGGTTTTCTGCCCGAACGCTTTCTCGCCACTCGCTCCGGAACTTTTGACCAGCAGCGTCGAAGCTCCCTGAACCATCCGTAGCGCGTCGAGCGATAGAGTCGGGTAGATTTTATCAACTAACGTAACCAGCAACGGTACGCGACGGGCCACACCGTCACGCTCGGGCGCAAGGTTCAGGCTGCCGCCGCCGGCTGCCGCCGCAGACAAAAGCCGCAGGTTGAGTACGGAACCCTCGAAACGGGGAATGAAAAGGCGTGGGTCGTCACCGGCAAATCCGTAACCTGTCCGGAGTGGCGGCTTCATTCCGGGACCATGCGGAGTGAATACAAAACCAAGCGCGACATTACCCGCTTTCCTGATCGCAGCCGCGAACGACTCATCGTGACTTTTCAATCGCGCCGCTTTATCCTTGAGTTTCCCGTCGATCAATTCTTCAGGCAAATGTTTGATGATCTCAAGAGGTGAAGTGCGGTCCGGTTCAGAGAAGAGTATGTCGAAGACAACGGCAGCGGCTCCGGCCTCCGTTAGTCGCTCGAGCAACCGGGCGAGCAGAATCCTGGGCCACGGCCATTGCCCGTGACGCGAAATGCTTTCATCGTCGAGGTCGACGATACGCACCGGCAACGGTACGTACGCGCGCGGCTTGATATGCTGATAATAGTCAAAAGTTCTCAGCCGCATGTCGGCGATCGGCGCTGGATCCCAAGCCCTCAGGGCAAGCCCCAGCAACAGGATTAGCGCAGGTATGCCGTATTCCAGGTATCCGGACAAACTTCGCGAGTGGCGAAAGGTTGAGCGTCTGTGATCCAACAGAGCCACCAAATTTGAGAGGTCCAATCGTCCGCATCCAGACACAATCGTCGCATGCAGACTGTGTTTTGACAATATATGAGCAACGCAGGTTGAAAGAGTCGTCGATGCTGAAAGGGTGCATTCGCTTAGCGCCGGCTATGCAATACTTTTCCTGCGGATGCTTGACGACTCTCCGTCAACTTGCATGATCAACTCGCCGGAAGGACCCCCTTCTCCGGGCCATCCCACAGGTTGCGCACCGTTCTCTGCTGATTGTCGTCACGTTCCATGTCATGCAGGAGCATACCGGACGCCCGGGCAAACTCTCTCGCTATAGGCTATAGAAGGAGCTGACCACTTGGGTCACGATTCACCTGATCTTAAAAACCGCCCCGAGCCGTGCTAAGATGCCGGGCGAGTCTCGACCGCTCGCAGTTCGCGGAGGGATGGCCGAGCGGCCGAAGGCGGTGGTCTTGAAAACCACTGAGCGAAAGCTCCGGGGGTTCGAATCCCTCTCCCTCCGCCAATTCGATATCCGATCCGTCGGCGGACGACCGGATTCCCCCCAACCATTTCACTTGAAACTCACCGACCTCTTCTCACGGGCGCACCGGACAGGCGCCATCGGGATTTCACGCTATACATGCCCGGGGTATTCCTGCAGAATGGGGCCACGGCATGCAGAGCATCGGGACGACGACCGATGAGGGCGGTCGAATGGACCGGAAGGCGACATGGTAATCGCGCGACGGAAAAAGAAACGGCGCAAACCCGGGACGGCGGGCCGAATCGAAGGCGGGCGCGGCGCCCGTGCGGCGTTCGCCCTGAACCGGACCCCGGTCTGCGCCATCCTCCTCTGCGCGACGCTCGTCCTCACGAACTGCGGCGGCGGGGGCGGAGGTTCGAGGGTGACACCCGCGGTGATGCCCGATACCGGGCAGCCGCAACAACCCCCGCAAGAGCCTGAACAGCCGCCGCAGCCGCCGCAACCCCAGCAGCCGCCGGAACAATGCATTCCGCTCCACGACGGGACCTGCGCCTCCACCGACGATTTCAACAGCCGGGCGGGGCGGCTCGCCGCGGGATACCGCCTCGAGACGCCCTTCCGGAACCAGTGGGGCCTGGGAGCCATCGGCGCGGACCGGGCCTACGCCCACGTCAACCTGCTCGAGGGCGAAAACGCCGGCGCGGGCGCGGGCGTGACCATCGGCTTCATCGACTCGGGCATCGACACGGCGCACGCGATGTTCAGGGGAAAAACGCTGCACGAGGTGTTCCTGGGAAACACCCCGAATGAGAGGGGGACGACGTTTTCCCACGGCACGGCCGTCGCGAGCGTCGCCGCCGGAATCCGGGACCACTCCATCCCGAACGGCCCGCAAGGCGTCGCCTGGGACGCCGACATCGCCATGTTCGCCATTCCCGTAGGAACCCCGGACGACACTTACAACCCCATCTCTCTCGCGGACTCGGCAGACGTAAACACCTCGTGGGCGTCGCGGTTCAACCAGATACTGGCGTGGCGCAACGGCCGGAAGCGCGTGGACATCCTGAACCTGAGCATCGGCTTCGAAGGCATCATCGACGACTACCGCGAAACCGATCTCCGCGCCAACTTCGGAGAGGCGATCGCCGCGATGGCGCAGGCGGGGGCCGCCGAGAAGGCGATTTTCGTATGGGCGGCCGGCAACGCCCACGGAAGGCAGTGCGGCCCGGGCGCCATGACGGGCAACTGCGTCGGGGGCGGCACCGTCGACGCGGTTTCGGTCGACCTGCTGCCGGGCCTCGCCACGCGCATCGCGGAGCTCCGGGGACATACGCTCGCCGTCGTGGCGCTGGGGCGCGACAGGATGATCGCGGATTTTTCGAACCGCTGCGGCATCGCGGCGGACTATTGCATCGCGGCGCCCGGGGAAGACGTCAACGTCGCCTATTTCGGACCCCATCCCGACACGTCCGCGCCCATCCGGGGCATCGGGAGGAGCAGCGGAACATCCCTCGCCGCGCCGATGGTGGCCGGCGGGCTCGCGATCATGAAGCAGCTCTTCCGGGATCAGCTCTCGAACACCGAGCTGGTCGCCCGCCTCTTCGAAACCGCCGACGACACCGGCGCCTACTCGAACAGGGCCGTTTACGGCCGGGGCAAGCTCGACCTCGCCGCCGCCACGCACCCCGTGGGCGTCCTGGAGGTTCCCGTCGCCGCGAACGCGAACGGGACCGGGAACAGCCTGCGCGCCACGCGCCTGAGCCTCGGGGCGCCGTTCGGGGGCGGCCTCGCGCGGTCGGTCGGGAACGTCGAGATCATGGCCCTGGACGATCTGGGCGCGCCGTTCTGGTA
>WTGD01000164.1 GCA_011523725.1 Nitrospinota bacterium | reverse complement strand
GGCCTCTTCGTTGGGCTTTCCCCTCGGGAAGCCCAACCCTCAAGGGGGGAGTGAAATTCAGTACGCTCCTTTTGTGGGCTTTTTCAACAACCCCTACGCGGAAGCGGCTTTATGCGCGCGGCAGATTTCGACGAATTTCCTCAATATCCCCAGACCGAGCGCGCCGCTCTTTTCGGGGTGGAACTGGGTGGCGAAGAGGTTTCCCCTGTGGACGCTGGCGATGAAGGGCACGCCGAAATCGCACGTCGCCGCGATCCAGGGCCGCGCGGCTTCGGAGGGCTCCGCGTAGTAGGAGTGGACGAAATAGAAATGCGACCCGTTCGGCAGACCTGCGAGAATCGGGGATTCGCCCCGAAACTGCGGCTGGTTCCAGCCCATGTGCGGAATCTTCAAGGGCAGCGCGCCGCCGTTTTCGGTCATCCCCTCGGGAAAGCGCCGCACGCGCCCCGGCAGGATTCCCAGGCCCGGCGTGGAGCCGAACTCCTCGCTCTCCTCGAAAAGAATCTGAAGCCCCAGGCATATCCCGAGATAGGGAACGCCCCCCTCGATGGCGCGGCGCAGCGGCCCGGTGAGGCCGGCGCTCTCCAGGGCGCCCATGCACTCCGGAAAACCGCCTACCCCGGGCAGGATGACGCCCTTTGCGGCCTCCAGTACCCCGGGGTCGTCGCTAAGTACCGCCTCCGCGCCGATTTTGGCCAGGGCGTTCCTCACGCTCAGGACGTTTCCCATGCCGTAGTCGACGACGACGATTTCGGCCGTCATGCTGTTCCCCTCAGTGGGTTTGTTGAAAAAGCTCCGTATGGGCAGGGTTGCCAATTGGCGTGTAGGTCGGACATATATGTCCGACATATATGCGGCCCACATGCCACGTACCGGTCGGGTCGCATATATGTGTGGGACAACCCCGAGAAGGGGTTGTCACCTACAAAACTAACTCCATTCGCTACACTCTTCGCGTTAAACGCGATCGCATTGGGTTTTTCAACAACCCCACAATAATGGAACTCCACAAAGCTGTCTTACAAAACGCCCTTGGTGCTGGGCACGCTCGTATCCCTCGGGTCGAGCGCGACGCCCGCGCGCAGCGCCCGCGCAAAGCCCTTGAAGACGGCTTCGACCATGTGGTGGCTGTTGTCCCCGTAGCAGACCTCGATATGGAGGTCGACTCCCGCATGGGTGGCCACCGACCAGAAGAACTCGCGCACGAGCGCGGTGTCGAACTCGCCGATTTGGGCTTCGGGGAACGCGGCGCGGAAGACGAGGTTTCCCCTTCCGCCGAAATCCGCCGCCACGTGAACGAGCGCGTCCATCATGGGCAGGCGCACGTCGGCGTAGCGGGTGATGCCCGCCCGGTCGCCGAGCGCCTTCGCCAGCGCTCCCCCCAGGATTATTCCTATGTCCTCCACCGTGTGGTGGCCGTCGACGTCGAGGTCCCCCTTGCCGCGAACGGTCAAGTCCACCAGCCCGTGGCGGGCGATCTGGGCGAGCATGTGGTCGAAAAAACCGAGGCCTGTATTGATTTCAGCCTCGCCCGCGCCGTCCAGGTTGATCGCGACGGAGAAGTCGGTTTCCTTCGTCTTTCTGCTCACGCGCGCTTTTCTCTGCTTGGCTCTCGACGCCACCTTCTCTCTCCCGGCGGATGGAAAATTTCAGTGAAACCGCCGCCTCCCGGCAGCGCGATTATGCTTGATCCGGGCGCGTCCCGCCAGCATCCCCTCGGGGAATTGTTGAAAAAGTCCCGATTCGGCAGTTCGGCGGACCAAGCTGATCGGGGAGGGGGAGATTACGCCCTTCCAAAAGAACACGCAAGAAAAATCAACTCTTCCTTGGGGGCATTGTCGAATAAGCAGAATGGAAATCCACTCCCCCCTTGAGGGGGAGTCGAAGAGGCCGAGCGGTTTGTGCGAAGGCCGATTCGGTGGGGGGAGCTTTTTCTGTGGCATGTCCCCCCACCAACTCGCCTGCGGGCTTCGCCCTTGCCTCGTTGACTCCCCCTCAAGGGGGGAGTGAAAATCAAAAGCATGTGAGCAATCTAAAAATGCTTCCCAGGGCTTTTTCAACAACCCCCTCCTGTGGAGGGATTACTTCCCTCCCTCCCGAACCCGGAGACCGGAACCCCGCCGCCGGGTCACGTTTCTCATTCCCTTTCTTTCCTCTCACCCGTACCGTTCGCCTACTCCCGCACCGGTTTCGTCACCGCGCGGGTCTCGCCGTAGGTGGGGAAGAAGAGGGTGTGGCTCCCCGGCCCCCCGGCCACGGCCAGGAGAATGCTCTCCGGCGCATCCGCCACCGGAACGGCGTCGGGGCTTGAGTCCTCGAAAAGCCCCGGCCGCCTGCCCCGCACGCGCTCGGCTATCTCGGGCGAGAAACTCTTTATGGGCACGCGCGCAAGTTCAAAGAGCGCGCGCTGCACGTCCGCCCGGTCCACCCCGCCCGAAGCGAGGAGCCCCAGGTGCTGGGGGCTGATGACGAGGAGCACCTCCCCGCCGCCCTGGGCGTTGTTGGAACCCGGATAGGCCATCGTGCCCGCGATCATGCGCAGCACGCTCTCCGCGCTCCCGCTCGCGTAATCGTTCACGTTCACCGGCGCATCCGCAGCCACCACCGTCACGGCGCTCTGCGCCGCGCGGAACCCCCGCGCCGCGTGGAGCGGCTCCCAGCCGCAGGCCGCCTCGGCGAAGCATGCGGCGTACTTCCCGCCGTGGCCGAAAGTGGCCATGTCGGTTTCGCCGGGCACCGCCATCCCCAGCCGAACGGCGGCCAGGCGGACGGCGCGGCCGATCGTGGCGTTCGCCCGGAAGCCCGGCCCCAGGCATCCGCTCCCCGAATGCACGCCTATCCGCTCGGCGACAGGCCCGTGGACGATCACCAGTGGCGAGGCGAGCTCGGTGGTCGCCTGTATGGCCAGGAAGTTGAACTCGGGTTCCATCACGGCTTCGAGCGCGGCCAGGACCACCGGGAAGTACGCGGGCTTGCACCCGGCCATCACCGCGCAGACGGCCGCCTCGCCCACCGTCACCTCCACCATGGCGGGCGCCATGATTCCCAGGACGTGGCCG
This sequence comes from Nitrospinota bacterium, assembly GCA_011523725.1. GTDB lineage: Bacteria > UBA8248 > UBA8248 > UBA8248 > UBA8248 > Bin107. The sequence goes on along the minus strand of WTGD01000164.1, from coordinate 883 downwards.
GAACCTTCCTGGACGGAGGCCAACATGGCATCGACCGCTCTCTGTGTCGGCGGGATGAGGGGAAGGCCGTCGCCCGGCCCGTCCTCGAGCGCTGCTTCGAGCGCGGCCTGGGCGCCTGGCGAGAGTTCGCTCAGAAGCGCCCCGGGCATGGCCTAGTCGATCTTCCGCGTCACGGATCGGTGGTTCAGCGCGCCGGGCGCCATGAGCGAGTTCGGCCCAGCGCCTCCGTGCACCAGGATGGTGATGTCCTCCCTCTCCTCGACGATGGGGAGGGTCGCGTGCTCCATCGTGTTCACCCCGTAGAGCATCTGCTTCCAGTCGCTCCAGCGCTCCCTGGACTCGGGGGGATAGGTGTTGACCGGAATCCGGTGGACCTCGCAGAGATAATCGCGCACGAGCTTCTTGTCGAAACCGGCCTCCGCGACCTTGTTCGCGTGGGTGGGGCCGAAGATGAGCATGATCTCGCAGCGGCCGAACTGCGGCCGGGTGCCCGAGCAGGCGGCCACCGTCCCGAAGGTGCCCAGGATGCCCTGCGCGGTGAGCGCGCTGTGGTCGTCCACCATGTGGAGGGGCTCTGCGGTGAACACCGTCACCACGCTGTCGGACGCTGCGAAGCCCTTCTCCACGTGGAGCGGCTCCCAGGGGCTCTGCTCGACGTTCTCGGTGATGGCGTCGAAATACTTGGCGAAATGGCCCTGGCAGGTGGCGCCCCTGTTTTCGAGGTCGCCGATGCAGTTGAACATGATGAGTTTGACCGCGCGGCCGATGGCCGCGTTCACCCCCCAGCCCTCCGCGCTCAAATCGCGCCCGTCACTCATCCCGACTTCCCGGGCGATGGGGCCGCTCACCACGACGATGGGGAACAGCGTGTGCGCCGTGGTGA
>WTGD01000159.1 GCA_011523725.1 Nitrospinota bacterium | reverse complement strand
TTCTTGCCCCCTGACAAGGGGGGGTAGGGGGGTTGGTTTTATGGGGTTTCCCTTTCATGGGGGCTGCCTTTTCCCTTCCAGGGACTTTTTCAACAGTCCCGCTCGCCTGGAATTGACACCGGGAAGCCCGCCTCCTTACCATGCCGGGCAGACTTGAGCCCTTTCTTTGCATTCGGAGAACTCAGGTGGCGGACGCGCGCCGGGTGACGGCGATACTGCTCGCCGCAGGCCTCTCGAAGCGCCTGGGGCGCAACAAGCTCCTCCTGCCCCTCGGGGATGAGACCGTCATCCGCAAGACGGCGAAGGCGGTGCTCGCGAGCGCGGTTTCCGAGGTCATTCTCGTGACAGGCCATGAGGAAGCGATGGTGAAGGAGGCCGTGAGCGGCCTGAGCTTGCGCATCACGCACAACCCCCGCTACGCCGAGGGACAGAGCACGAGCATGATCGCAGGCATCGAGGCGGCTCCCGAAGATACCGAGGCTTACCTGTTCGTCCTGGGCGATCAGCCCCTGCTGAAGCCCGAGATCGTGAACGGGTTGATCGCCCGTTATGAGGAATCCCGCCCCGATGCCTTGATTGCCGCGCCGACGTTCGAGGGCAGGCGCGGAAACCCCGCGCTGTTCGCAGCTTCGGTGAGAGACGAACTGCTCCGGGCGAGCGGAGACGCGGGAGGCCGGGGGATCATCAAAAGCCTGGAAGCGGAATCTCCCGGCAAGATCGTTTTTCTCGAACTCCCCAATGATGATATCTTTCTCGACATCGACACGGAAGAAGACTACGAACGCATGCTTCGTAAATTCCCATAAACCTCATAAGAGCAGCGAAGGAGTGTATTCATGGTGAAAGCGTTTCAGATTGCATCCGGCCCGCGCGTCCGCTTCGGCCGCGGGGAGGCCGCCCAGGTCGGCGAGGAGGCGAAGAACCTGGGGATGGCGAAGCCGATGTTCGTCACCGACCCGGGGCTCGCGTCGAGCGGGGCGCTCGATTCGGTGCTGAAAGGCCTCGAAGACTCAAGTCTCGACTATGCGTTCTACGATCAGGCCGAGGCGAACCCCTCCGACACCAGCATCCTCGCGGCGCGCGATTTCTTCAGCGAGAACGGCTGCGACGGCTTCATCGCCGCGGGCGGCGGCAGCACGATGGACACCGCCAAGGCGACGCTCGCCATCGTCGCGAACGGCGGCGTGCCGAGCGACTACTACGGGCGCGGCAAGGCCACGAAACCCGGCCCGCCGCTCATCACCGTCCCGACGACGGCGGGAACGGGCAGCGAGGTCACCATGAGCTCCATCGTCACGGACACGGAGCTCATGATCAAGACCGTCCTGGCGGACGACTCGCTCTTCGCGAAACTCGCGGTCGTCGACTCCGCCCTCCTGGCCAGGCTGCCCTCCCACATCGCGGCGGGCGCGATGATGGACGCCCTGACCCACGCGATAGAATCGGTCGGCTCGCCCGCCTCCAACCCCTGGACGGAGGCGCTCGCGTTCGAGTCCATCGCGCGCATCGGGGCGCACGGCAGGGCCTACGTGGACGACCCATCGGACCCCGAGGCCGCCGACGCCATATCGCTCGCGGCCATGCTCGCAGGGCGCGCGTTCACCAATACGGGCCTCGGCATCGTGCACTCGCTGGCACATCCGCTGGGCGCCTACCACGGGCTGCACCACGGCACGGCGAACGGCATCTTCCTGCCGCCCGTCATGGAATTCAACCTACCCGTCATGCGGGAGGCCTACGCGCGCATGGCGCCGCTCCTGAAAGACGGCGCCCCGCAAACGGCCGAGGCGGCGATAGACGCCATCCGCGAACTCAACACGGACATCGGCATCCCGGCCAACCTGAGAGCGGCGGACGTCGTGAACGAGGACCTCGACATCCTGGCCAAGGACGCGGCGGAGAGCCACCAGGTCACGACGAACCCGGTCCCCTCGACGCAGGAGGACATGAAGCGCCTTCTGCTGGCCGTACTCGAGTAGACGATGCCCGCTGACGAGATATTGATATCGGAAACGGAGATACAAACGCGCCTCCCGGCACTCGCCGCCGAGGTAAACGCGGCGCTGCCCGACGGGCCGGTGCACATCGTGATGATCCTCAAGGGTGCGATTATTTTCGGCGTCGACCTCGCCCGCGCCCTCATGCGCAACGCCACGCTGGGCTTCCTCGCGGCTTCGAGCTACGGGGCGGGCACGGAGAGCAAGGGCCGGGTGCAAATCGACACCGAACACCTGGGCGAGATCGAGGGGCGGAACGTGCTGCTCATCGACGACATTCTCGATACGGGCCACACGTTTGCGAAAACCATTGATATTCTTAAGAGTAAACGCCCCGCGTCTCTCAGGACGTGCGTGTTGATGGACAAACCTGCGAGGCGGGAAGTCGATATCCACGCGGACCACGTGGGCTTCGCGATCGAGAATCATTTCGTCGTCGGCTACGGCCTGGACTGCGATGAGGCCTACCGCACCCTGCCGGACATCCGCATCTACGCGCCCGAGTGAGGCTGTCCCGTAGGGGACAAACAGGCAGAGGACGAGGGTCGGCCGGTTGACTGGAAATAACGTGGCAGGGGTGTAGGTCGGACATATATGTCCGACATATATGCGACCCGTGACTTGATATTCGCCCTATTTGGTCATGGACGCGATTTGGGCGAGAGGATTGCCGATGAGCGTGGTTCTGGTTCGTCGGCATGGGTCGCATATATGCGACCCCTACAAACTAGAGTCGAACTCCCTACCCGGTCGAGTTAGACACTCATTCATCGAGGCGTTGGCCTCCCATTCATACAGGAGCAAAGCTCATGTCGATTCAGGAAGTAACGGTCTGGGATACCGCCGTGGAAGTCAATCAAGGCTCAAGGAACCGCTACGGGGGCGCGTCGACGCTCGAGCGGGTCGTGGTCCGCCTCACGGACGATACGGGTGTAGAGGGCTGGGGCGAGGCGGCGCCGCTGATGTACATCACCGAAGAGACCGGCTCGGATATGGCGGCCACGCTGCGCGGAGCCGCCCCCCGCATTCGAGGATTGGCGGCGGACGATCTCCTCGCCGCGCTCGATGACGCCGCGGATTTCACCGGGCTGGGCGCCGCGCGCACGGCTTTGGAGATAGCCGCCATCGACCTGACGGCCAAAATCAACGAGACGCCTTTCTCACATATCTTCGGCGGGCACAAGAGAGACTCCGTCACGCTCGACGCCCCCATCGGCCTCCTTCCGCCGGATGAGGCCGTCAAGAAGGCGGAGCCGCTTGTCGAACAAGGAGTCACGACCCTCAAGGTGAAATCGGGCGTCGATATGGAGGCGGATGCGGAGCGCATCGTGCGGCTGCGCGAGAGGTTCGGCCCCGATATAAAACTCAGGACGGACGCGAACGGCGGCTTTACGCCCGAGGAAGCGCTTCGCTTCACGGACCGGATGATCGAGATAGACCTGGAACACTTCGAGCAACCCGTGCTGCCCTCGGAGGAGAAGCACATCGACGTGTTCCGCGAAATCCGCGCCCGGGGCATGCAGGTCGCCCTGGATGAATCGCTGTTCTCTATCGACGACGCGCGCCGCCTGGTCGACATGGAGGCCTGTGACATCGGCCTCATCAAGATCGCGAAGTTCGGCGGCCCCCGGAACGCCTGGGAGGTCGCGCGGGTGTTCGACGCCGCCGGTAAGCCCGCCCTGCTCAGCTCGCCCTATGAATCCTACATCGCCAAGTCGGCGGGCTTCGCCCTTGCGCTGTCGCTCGATAACGCGGACAGGGCGCACGAACTCGCCCATCTGCTCGATGAGGAGCCGTACGCAGCGTGGCGCCACTCCATATCGAATGGTGCGTTCACGCTGGCGGATGCGGCCGGGCACGGAGCCGTCGGCATCCCCGAGCGCGTCGAGAGAATCGCCAGGGCCACGGTATAAGGCAGCGAAAACGAACGCATTATTCAACTGCTCAGGAGAAAGAACCCGATG
>WTGD01000157.1 GCA_011523725.1 Nitrospinota bacterium | reverse complement strand
GAGAATTTCGCCCTTCGATACAAACGCTCCTTCCTCAGTCGCGTTTGACCTTCGGCGGGCTACTCAGGGTGAGGAAGGTGTGTGGACGGTGGAGCCTGCCCTGAGCCTGTCGAAGGGCCGCTACTCAGGATGAGGCGGGGAGGGGTTTTTCAACACCTACTCCTCGCTCGGGATTGATTCCGTATTTGCCCGCATTTGCCCGTCGCAGTACTGACGGCCTCGAAACGAACCAGGGCGGCCGATCCGCGCATTTCCCCGCAGTTGCCCGTGGCGGCGAAGTTCCGGGTCGGGTATGGTGTCGCTTCGCGAAAGAATAAGAACCGGAAAACGAATTTCTGAAAATTTCGATAAAATTCGATAAATTGACGGGGTTTTTCGATAAATTTCAGTAAATTAAATTCCAGGGAATTGACGCCGCTGAATCCGGGCGCAGGGGAATTCTGCCATGGCCCGCGGCGCTTGCGATGACGGCAAATGCGGGGAATTGCACGTTCGACCGAAGGAGTCCAGAAGATGCGGGACCGAGAGAATCCAGCGCGCGCGATGTTCCCCGAAATCCCGCAAGTCGTTGAATTATATAGGCAAGAAACGCAGGGCCTCCCCGAGGATGTGTTGCGGAGAACGAGAGGGGAGAAGAGCTGGGGACTGTGGTCCATCCGGGATCAGGTGAGCCACGTGGCGTCTTTGCCCTACCGGTGGCTGCTCGTCCGCTGGGGGGCGATTCTCTTCGGCGATGCGCTCCCGCGCGATGAGGCGTTGTTCGAGCGCTTCGATGGGCGAATGATGAAAGAGGAGTATTGCCTGCAAATTCAAGACCTTATCGGCGTGATGCGGGATTCGTTCGCCCTCGCCTGGGAGGTGCTGGGCGCGGAGACGACCGAGTCCATCCGCGACGGGAGAAGCATCACCGAGCGCGTGCCGGCGGGCAAGACGCGCCCCGGAACCGGCGAGGACGTGCGCCGGTGGCGCGAAAACGTCACCCTCAAGGCCCACCGCACCGGCGTCTGGATCGACCCCGAAGATGGGGAACTGTTCCATTTCAACCTCGAGTACACGTTCCGCCACATCCTCTGGGAGGCGTATGCGCACCTCAAAACCATCCAGATGCACAAGAAAGAGGAGGGCCTGGAGCCGCTCGCCGAGATTCCGCAAGAGGGCTATCTGCTTGTGTTGAAATGGGAATAACATTCATACAAACAATCATTTACGGGAATAAAATTATCCGCACTCAAACTCTGGAGGACAGACAAACATGGTGGAGAGCATCAATTATCCCTGGCATGAGAGCACCGTGCCCGGCGAGCGGCCGATCGACAAGCCCGAACTCCCCAAAGACGGTTACGAGATCACCATGCTCGCCGAGACGGAAACGATGGACGACGGGCAGCTCAAAATCGGGCGCTTCCGGCACTTCGAGGTATTCAGCGACGAACCGCCCCGCATCGGCGGGGAGGACAGGTATCCCCAACCCCTCACGTACATCGCCATGGGGGTCGGCTTCTGACTCCTGACACAGCTTGGGCGGTACGCCCATATGACGAAAACCTCCTTCGAGAAGGCCACCTGCCGCGTGGAATTCGATTATTTTCTAAAGGGTTCCGTCCTCAAAGGCGACGTGAATTCAGGGTGCAGAGGAGTGCGTACGCACTTCAAGGTGGAATCGAGCGAAGCGGAAAAGAAAATCCTGAACATCATCCGGTTGGCGAAACAGGGCTGCTATGCCGAGCAGATGATTCAGACGGCGGTTCCGCTCACGAGCACGGTCGAGTTGAACGGAAAAAACATTGAATTAGAAGGAGTCACGGACACGGATTGACGCGAGAAAGATGATTTCTGGTGCCACGGGACGGAATTGAACCGCCGACACGAGGATTTTCAGTCCTCTGCTCTACCGACTGAGCTACCGTGGCAGTACGTGGAGCAATCAACGGACAACCAAGGGTTGTTCCTTATCGGCTCATTTCCCGGAAAGGCAAGCGTTTCCATGCCTTTATCGGGAAGCCGGGATTCTAAAACGCCCCAACCCGGGCGTCAACATGAAAACGCATTGTGCGCTTGATATGAAAAGCCTCATCCTGACGGCAAGAAAATGGTAAAACAGCCTCCGTTTCCTGTGGGTAAACTTCCGCCGGATGTACTGGGCGCTCTGCTCGAGAATACGGGTTCGCATCCGCGCCTCGTGGTGGGTCCACAGGTTGGAGAAGACGCAGCCGTCATCGACATGGGGGATCGCTGTCTCGTCGCGAAATCAGACCCCGTTACTTTCGTGGAGAACCACATCGGCCGCTATGCCGTACACGTGAACGCGAACGACATCGCCTGCATGGGCGCTACTCCATTGTGGTTCCTGATGACCCTGCTTCTGCCGGAAGGGCGCGCTGATGCGGCGATGACAAGCCGTATTTGGAAAGAGGTGGGAGATGCCTGCGCTGATTTGGGCGTTACCTTATGCGGCGGGCATACGGAGATTACGTCGGGATTGGAATTTCCGATTCTTTCGGGCCACATGCTGGGGGAAGTGTCCAAGGAGAATCTGATTCGCGGCGCGGATGCGCAAGCGGGTGATTTCATTCTGCTTACGCGTCCCGTACCCGTTGAGGGAACGGCGATCCTGGCGGATGCGAAATACGATTTCCTGAAAAGCATGATGGATGTCGAAATGCTGGAGAATGCGAAAAGATACCTGGAATCTCCCGGCATCAGCGTGGTGGCGCAAGCGCTGGCGGCGGCCGGAACGGGTCACGTGCATGCCATGCACGACCCCACCGAAGGAGGGCTCGCCACCGGCATCCATGAAATGGCGGGAGCGGCAGGGTTGGGGGCAACCGTGGAGGAGAGCAGTATTCCCATATCCGTCGAGGGTGGAATAATTTGCAAGGCGTTGAATATCAATCCCTTGGGTGTCATCACGTCGGGAGCGCTCTTGCTGGCGGTTCCGGCGGAAGGAGAAGAAATCGTGCGGGAAACGCTCATAAAGACAGGCGCGATGGGCGTGCGCATCGGCAGGTTATGCGCGCCTGAATCGGGAATCACGATTCGGCGCGGAGATGAAACCTCTCCCCTGAAGCGCTTTGATTCCGATGAAATTTCAAAGGTTCTGTGAGGAAGGAAAATTGAAACGAGCCATGGAGGGCGTGCTGCTCGATTTTGACGGCACGCTCACGAAACCCGCCTTCGACTGGCCCGCCATGAAAGAGGAGATGGGCCTGGCCGACGGGGAAGTATCCATTCTGGATCACCTCCCCACGCTCTCTCCCGATCGCGCGCGTGAAATATCGGATATCCTTGAAAAACATGAACTTATCGCCGCCGGCAAAGCCGAGGCCAACGACGGCGCGCATGAATTGCTCGCTTACCTGAGAAGGAGAAGCATCCCCTTCGGCGTCGTGACGAACAACGCGGAGCGGCACGTTCTGAAAATGGTGAAAAAAATCGACGTCTCTTTCGAGGTCCTGATCACCCGGGATATGGGATGCTGGAAGCCGGACCCGAGGCCGATGCTCGCGGGCGCGGAGGCCATCGGCGTACCGCCCGGAAGATGCGTCGTCATCGGAGACGGCAAGTACGACATGATGGCGGCCAAAGCCGCCGGGATGCTGTCCGTCCACCTGGCGGAATGCTCTTCGATTCCCAGTGACCTGACCCTTCGCACCCTCCGGGAGGCGCCCGCCCTTCTCGATCAACTCCTTGATAAATAAAGACTTGGGGCACGTCCCGAAAGACATGCCCCATACAGGAAGGAATCCGCCAATCCAGGCGAATCATTCGGCGAGATGTCAGTGAATCAGTATCGGGGGACCCTTCAACTGACCACCGGGGAGAAAAGGCTCCTCTATCAAAGGCGCCCATAGCGGGCAAAAGGTTCACACCCTCATAGAAAGCAATAATCATACCAAAACAGGATATTCGCCACCAAAAAATCGAATGTGAAAATAACCGTAATTATTTCAACAGGATATGGG
>WTGD01000076.1 GCA_011523725.1 Nitrospinota bacterium | reverse complement strand
GAACTGGTGGGCCTGGGCGGTTTCGAGGCGAACTACCCCTCACAGCTATCGGGCGGGATGCAGCAACGAGCGGGCCTTGCGAGGGCGCTCGCCGCGCAGCCCGACGTCTTGCTCATGGACGAGCCCTTCGGCGCTCTCGATGCGCTGACGCGCGAAACCCTGCAGGAGGAGTTGCTGCGCATCAACGAGGCGGAGCCCAAGGCGATGATCTTCATCACACACAGCATCGACGAGGCGCTCCTGCTGGGCGACCGCGTTCTGGTGATGACGCCCAGACCGGGAAGAATACGCTTTCAGTTCGAGACCGGCTTCGGCCGCGGCAGGGATTTGGAGGAAATTCGGGGCGGCAAGCGCTTTCAGGCGCTGCGCCATTATCTCTGGGAGGCGATGCGCAACCCCGAGGCGGAGCCGGAACCCATTCCCGAACTCGTTATTGAATAGGAGGCACCGAACCTTTGGCTACCGACGCTCCGGCGGCAACAGGCATATCGACGGATGAGAAGGCGCTCTGGGAGCGCATCAAGGAACCCGCCGTATACGTGCGCCTCGTTTCGCTGGTGGTCGTCCTCGGCGGGTGGGAGTTGATGGGGCAGACCGGCAACATCGATCCGGTCACGTTCAGCTACCCGAGCGCCATATCCGTCGCCTTCTGGGACCTGATCGCCGGCGGCAAGATGACCGCCGCCGCGTACGAGAGCTCGCAAATCCTGGTGGCGGGCCTCCTCATCGCGATTCCGCTCGGCATCGTGCTGGGGATTCTCATGGGGCGTTTCCAGATTTTCGAATACGCCGTGGACACCTACGTGTTCGCCCTCTACGCCACGCCGGTGGTCGCGCTGGCGTTCCCGATAGCGATGGTGCTGGGCGTGGATTTCGTCGGCAAGACGACCATCGTCGTCTTTTTCGCCATCATGCCGATCATCGTGAACGTCTATCACGGCGTGCGGAACGTGGACCTCTCGCTTTTGGAAGTGACGCGCTCTTTCTGCTCCACGGAGAGCCAGCGCTGGCGGGACCTGATCTTCCCGAGCGTGGTCCCATACCTCGTCGCGGGGCTGGGGCTCGCTTGCGGGCGCGCCCTCGTCGGCATGGTCGTCGCGGAGTTTCTGATGAGCATCTCGGGACTCGGCGCGCTGAGCCAGGACTACATTGCGGATCTGGAACTCGACAAAGGCCTCGCGCCTGTTGTCTTGTTGATGATAGTAGGTATAGCTTTAACGAAAGTGGTGAACATCTGTGAGACGAAGTTTTCATCCTGGAGGGTTCGGCAGGAGTCCTGATGAGAGGGCCTCCTGCCGGGGCATCAATTTTCTTTCTTTATAAGGAGTTTGAGATGAAAAAGATGTGGATGGTTTTGGCCGCGGCGTTCGTCCTCGCCGCAGCGGTGTGGGGCGCGCCGGCGCAGTCCGTCGCCGCCGACAAGATAGTGCTCGGCATGCCGGTTCGTCCGCCGGTCATGGTGCACCTGCCGGTGTTCTATGCGCTGGACAACGATATCTTCAAGAAGCACGGCCTGGACGTGGAGATTAAATTCTTCCGCGGCGGCGTCGCCACGCACCGGGCGATTACGAGCAAGAAGAGCGGCCTGGACGCCGCCTGGGTGCCGGCCCCGATTGCGATGGTGGGCATCACCAAGGGCAGCGGCATGAAGTTCTTCCACTCCATGGCCTTCCTGAACGAGGCCCAGATGGCCGCGAACGATCAGGTGAAAAAGCCCGCCGACCTCAGGGGCAAGACCATCGGCATCGAGGGGCGCGGCGGGTACAGCCACCTGGGCGCGCTCGCCGTGTTGTCGACCGCCGGCCTGGCGGACAAGGACGTGAACTACATCAAGACCCCGCCGCCGGCGCGCGTTCCGTTCCTGCTCAAGGGCAAGGCCGACGCCGTGGTGATTCACGTCGAGCAGGTTCTCGTCGTCAAGAAGAGAAAGCCCAGCTTCAACAAGCTGATGGACTTGTGGAAAGCCATGCCGAACTTCTTCTACGGGGCGTTCATCGCGCCCTCATCGAAGATCAATTCGAACAAGGACGCCTACGTGCGCTTCGCGATGGCGATGATGCAGTCCACTCGCTCCATCTACAAGGACAAGGCGGGCTACCTCAAATCGGCGAACAAGTGGGTGCGTCCGGTGTACAAGAAAAACCCCGAGATCATGTCGAAAACGTATGACGTCTTCGTGGCCGAGAAGATCTGGGGCGTGAACAACGGCATCCCCAAGGCCTCGGTTTCCTTCACGGCGGACTACATGAAGCGCCTCGGCAAGATCAAGGGCAAGGTTCCCTCTTACGAGGACATCGTCGACACCAGCGTGACGAAGTCCGCCCTCGCCAAGGCCGGCAAAATCTAGTCCTTTGAACCTGGATGAACATGGGGCCGCCGCGCTCTCGGGTGCGGCGGCCCTGTTGTTTTGATACCGGGAAGGGAGTAGCGACGTGCAGATGGCTCTGTATTCCGATGTCCATGTCCCGCGAATTGCCTTATGCCCGTAACCGTTCAAGGCGCGAAGCCGAGGGCGTGGGAAAGCCAAGTGAAATCCTACGTCAGAAAACGATACGCCCATCTGGCCGAGGCGCATGCGTTTCCCGAAGGCGGCGCGGGCAGGGCGCGGGAGGCGGGCTATCCCGCCCGATTCATCGACGGACTTCCCGGGCGCGTTTCGGCCGCTTATTGCGGCTGCGGGTATCTACTCGATGGAGTCGATCTCGAGGGCGTGCGCACGGCCGTCGAGTTGGGGTGCGGCGCGGGGCTGGATGCGCGCCTCGTAAGCGAGAGGCTGGATGCGGGCGCCAGTCTGATCGCGCTGGATATCGCGCCCCAGATGCTTCACCGCGCGCGCGAGGCGCTTGCGGGAGTCCGAAGCAGCGCGCGCCCGCATCTGCTGGCCGGGGACATGGAGAACGTCCCCCTCGCCGACGGCATCGCCGACATCGTGCTGGCCAACGCCTCGTTCAACCTCACGGTGGATAAGCGAAAAGCGCTTATTGAGGCGCGCCGCATATTGAAGCCGGGCGGCCGTCTCATCGCCCGCGAGCTGATACGCGAGGGCGAATTGCCCGTCGAGATTGCCCGGGACCCCCAGGCGTGGAACGCCTCGCTCGGCGGCGTTTGCGAGGAGGCCGAATGGGAGTCCCTGCTGGCGGATGCCGGGTTCGATGAAGTGGAAATTTCCGGCCATGCGCCGTTTCGTCCGGTGGTTTCGGTTCGCATTCATGCCCGAAAGACCGATTTGGGAGAAGCAAATTGAGCGAATCCTCCGCCGACGCCCTCACGCAGGAGGCCCTCTCGAACTGGTACGTTCGCCTCCTGGCGAACGGCGTCTCCTACATGGACGCCTCGGAAGTGATTCCCCAGGTGCGCTCCTGGCGCGAGTGGTGCCGTCTCTGGATGGACCGGGCGGCAGTTCGCGAGCGCGAAGCCCGGGAGATGGAAGAGGCGGGCAGAATGTTGAGCGCCGCCGAAGCCTACGTGCGGGCCTCTCTCGCCTATCATTTCGCCCAGTTCGTCTACCATGAGGACATCGAGCTCAAGGCGGAGGCGCAAAGGAGAAAAGTGGCGGCCTACCAGCGCGGCGCGCCGCATCTGGACCCGCCTGCCGAGCGGGTGGAAATCCCCTGGCCGGACGGGAGGGTTCTTCCGGGCATCCTGCGGATACCCGAGGCGGCGAAAGGCGAGGACGGCGCGCCGTGCGTCGTCCTGGTCGCGGGTCTCGATTCCACGAAAGAGGAGTTCTTTACGCTCGAAGGAGTCTTCCACGCGCGCGGGATGGCGACTTTCGCCTTCGACGGCCCCGCCCAGGGGGAAAACGCGGATTTGCCACTGCGGCCCGATTTCGAGCGTGCGGTCTCGGTCGTCATGGATCATCTGCTGGGAGACGCGAGGCTGGACTCATCGCACATCGGCGTTCTGGGTGTGAGCCTGGGCGGCTACTACGCGCCCCGCAGCCTCGCCCTGGAGCCGCGCCTCAGGGC
>WTGD01000282.1 GCA_011523725.1 Nitrospinota bacterium | reverse complement strand
AAACAGAGAACTCCCCAAGAGAAGCGGTTCTCCACCGGTAAAAACTACCGTTTGAACTGAAGGCACTTCAGCGCAGTCATCTATGACCTTGTAAATGTTTTTTTCGGATATGGAGCCCCGCCGTGTAGGCGAACTCTCGATTGAACAATGCGCACACTCAAGCGGACATTGATATGTCGTGACAAAAGAAACAAGGTTTGGCAGAATTGCCGACGGACGGACTTTCATGTTAACTAAAAGAAACAAACAAGGAAATCGCAACTGCTACTTCCACCAGCGCCACGCCGGTTGATGCTCTCGGGCTTACGACTACACCAGGCTGCAAAGCAGCGTCAGCCCTGCTTTTGTCACGCGCCCTCCGCAGTGCATCAACATCCGGCACCCTGATATCTGATGCACTAATTTCGCTACCGAAAGTAATACCATAGTCGGCAAGAAATTCCGCGGGATCGGATTTCAAAGATTCGACAGAATCCGGATCGTTCAAAAGAGCTTCAACAAATTCATCGAGGCGAGAATACGTTGAATCCACTTTTATTTCTAGCTCTCTATCTTCCCCATCAATCTGAGAAATTTTCATTTGATGCCTGACTCGACCCTCAGGTATTTTGGACATGGATTTTTCCTCCTTTATTTTTATTTTGGACATGGATTTCTCGTTCTTTTTTGAATTTGTAGTCATCATACCACCTTTTATATTAATGTCAATTTATTTAATGTAATTCATATACAATGCATTTGAAGGTCCCGATATCATCTATCAAACTGCAGCCCGCACATTCTCCGGCCAAATCATACGCGTCTAGATGAATAGTGCGCGGCGCTCATGTAAGGCTGCATGAAACTGACAGCGCCACGCTCCCCTGCGCCTATCCCGTTATCAATAGTGCGGACCAACGAGCAGCGGGAAAATTCATCATGATGTCATTGTTGCCGATCGTGGACTGCGCAAGCCGTTTGTCAGAGCAAGAACATCGGCTCAGAATGTCGCTTTTGAGAAATGAAAGGCGGTGCGCAGGGTTTGTAATATGAGCGGGTGACAACCTTGGCGGTCACGCACGCATGGAAGTCAGGAACTATGCTTCACTTAATCTGGGGGCGGCAGTCTCCGCGGAAAGTCAGCCGGATTGTAAAGCCTGGGATGGAGCTGGAGCCGGTCGGAGTCAGCAGCGGAGCGCATGCAGATGAAGCAAGTCGAATTGATCGTACGCTTGCCCGGCTTCATATGATGCTCGGGTATGTTACTCTCACCATGGTGAATCGGAACCCGCATATCGGGCCGATAATGCTTGATTACGGAAAACCTGTCAGCAGAAACAATTCCCTTCGCTGTTGTGGCGAAATCCCCTACCCGTGATAAATGGCCGCGGCGCGCACGGGCGAGCCCGTTCCGCCGCGTATCTTGAGCGGCATGCACGAGAAAAAGAACTTCGTGTTCACCACCTCTTTCAGGTTCGCGAGGTTCTCCACGTTCAGCACCTTGCGCTCCCGGCACACTTTATGCGCCCAGTAGCCCTTGTCGCGGAAGGCCTGGAAGGAATCGACGCTCGGCGAGTCGATGCCGACGTTGATGCAGCCCCGGTCCGCGAGCCAGTTCATCCCCGCTTCACTGATGCCCGGATAGGTATGCAGCCAGTCGTGGTAATCCCCGCCGTAGTTCGCCTCGTAGTGGCCCGTCCAGATGAGAACGCTTCCCTTGTCCGGTACTTCCAGGTTCGCCTTCTCGCACGCTTCCTCCAGGTCCGCAGGCTCCATCCAGTCTTCCGTATTGCAGAATTTGGTGAGGTCCAGGCAAATCGCCTCGTGGTAGAACCACTCGAGGCCTAGTTCGTCGATGGTCTCCCCGTCCTTGTCGATGTGGTAGAAGGCGTCCACGTGCGTGGGGCCGTGGTCGCTCATCACGAGGCAGTTCGTCGTCGAGGTATGGCCCGAGGGTGAATTGGCATAGGCCTTGGCCGTCTCCGCGTGCGTCTTGTTCGGAAAGACGCCCGTCCGCTGGTGGCCAGGGTAAACGGGCATGCCGTCAAAAATCTCCTGCGATAAATCCACGATGCGAATTCCCATGTCTTTGCTCTCCGTTTATGAATCAGGTGATCGGTTGAAAAGATGCAAGGCGCGATTCTACCCGAGAGCGTTCGATAAATCTCCCGGGGTCAGGTGAAAATTTTATGCGGAAATGTAGCGGTGTTAACGGGACGTATCCGTGATTTGGTAGGGACAGGCCCCTGTGCCTGTCCGCATTTCGTCTTGATCGTCATTCCGGCCAAAATCGAAAAATTACGCGTTTTCTGTAGTGACAGCCCCTCTTCGGGACTGTCCCACAGCTCGCGTTCGGCCCCGACAACTCGGGGCTTTGCCCGGACCTGAATTATGAGATTTAAATACAATAGCGCCTGAAATTATTTATCGGGCTTTTCAGGGGGAACTGGGACGGTGATTTTTGTTCCGGGAGACGCGGCCAATATCTTGACGAGCAGATCATTTATCCTCTGGATATCGTCTTTAATTTCCTTTTTTGCGCCGTCTATTTTCGTATTCAACTTGTCGATTTTTTTGTCTAATTTCATATCCAGCCTGTCGATTTTCCTGTCGATTTTTATATCCAGCCTGTCGATTTTCCCGCTTACTGCCTGCAGGACATTTTTCAGGTCTGCGATATCGCCATCGAGCCTTTTGACTTCAACGGTGAGACTGGTTTGTAAAGTATTATTGCGAGCCAATTGCTTTGCATCCTGCGCTGCGAGCGCCCATGCGCCCAGGCCGCATAACGCAGTGAGCACAACAACCATCAGGATGCCAAAAGTCCACAACCCGGCATGTTCTCTGATCCACTTGAAGCGCTCGCCCATGAGGTCTTACCCCCTGTTTCGGTTACAAGTATTCGGGTTTTACGGAATAGGGTCAAACAGCAATATCAAGGATAATTCAGGGGCTAATGAAGCAAAGTTGATAAAAGTTTATAGAAAATCCTCGGGCCAGGATTTCCCATTTTTTTCTGCTTCCAATCTATCTTTCTCAAGAATGCCCATAAAAGATTTATCGAAATGTTTTTTAGACAACCCACTCAAATAAAAATTCATTTCTTCTTCACGTACTTTTTTATTGGGCCAATATGCCAAAATTCTTTGTTCGTAATCTTCCAGTTTACGCCCTCGATATGTAGAATACATTTTTGTTTTCACAATTAAAGACTCTCCCTTCGTCTTTCCGCTTTTTCAAATTCCCTGTCAGGAATCCTTCTTTGCGTTTTTCTAAAAGCCGATAGGATATAAATCGTATTTCCTCTCACTTCAAAAAAGATTCTAACACTACGAACTCTAAAGTATCTAAGACCTTTGGCGGTTCCAATTTGTGGCCTAGACATACCATTAAAGTTATCTACTGCCATTAACTTAATTGTATCATATCTTCTTTGTGTACCTACATCCCGCATGACTTCTTCGATTTCATTTCTCGCGGCGGGATGAGAAGAAAATCTGTATCTTGCTTGAGGCCATTCCATCAAGAATTCTTATTCAATCGGAGGTGGGGTCGTAGGCTGTCGTGTCCCAACATCCTCCGGGCTTGTATTATCCTTACCTTCCATTGGCGCTAAATTTCACGCTGATCCACTCCCAAACTTCCGAGTTATAGCGTCCCCAAAAAGAAGTTACTGGTATCACGATTCCCGAGGTTGCAGGTTCTTCATCTCCAAGTCCGATTTTTGAGGCTAGTTGCCGCGTCGTCTCCCCCTCTGTAGCGACAAAAAAAGTATTGTCATCGTCAAAATAACTGTCGCTATAGCGTTGTTCCAGTTTGCTTCTTACCAGGGCTGGGTCAGAGATGTTGAAGGCTACGAATACCTGCATCCTCGACATCTCCGTTGCCTGGTTTAATCAATCGGTAAAGGAGTATCTCATATTATTGACCATTTAATCAATTATACAGGCGATACCCGAAAAATTTATTAAACCCCTACCCCTCCCTCTCC
>WTGD01000322.1 GCA_011523725.1 Nitrospinota bacterium | reverse complement strand
TCAGATACCTATTCATCATGGGAGATACATAGGCGTTCACGCACGTGGTGCTCATCCGCTCGTATTCCCGGAACTCGGGCAACACCTGGCTGGACATCGAAACGTGAATGCCGCTTCGCCGGATCGCGTCGGCCACTTTCTCCTCGTGCGCAGGATTCGCATAAGAGTGCAGCAGGCAGATGGCGACGGACTCCACGCCCGCTTTCTTGAGCTTTTGGTTCAGCGACCTCAAGTCCGACGCCTTGATGCGCAGAAGCTCGCCGCCTTTCTCATCCAGGCGCTCTGCCACGCCCATCCTGAGTTCTCTCGGCACCAGGGCCGGGGGTCTGCGATACGCGAGATTGTAGAGTTCTTTCCGGTTCTGGCGGCCGATCTCGATCAGGTCTTCGAAACCGGCCGTCGTCACGAGGGCGGTTTTCGCGCCGCCCCGGGTGAGCAGGGCGTTCGTCGCCACGGTGGAGCCGTGGGTGATGTCCAGGGCGACGCCGCGGCCCTCCAGGATTTCATCCAGCCCCCGCAGGATGGCGCGCTCCGGCGCATCGGGCGTGGAGGGTACCTTGTGAACCCGCACGCTGGCGCCGTCGAAAGAGATGAAATCCGTAAAGGTACCGCCTGTGTCGACGCCGATCCTGAGCGTCTTTCTCGCGCGCCCGGGCATCACCGCCTCCTGTGGGGCCAGGCTTCAGGGTTCAGCAAATCAGGAGGGCGCCTGCCGAGCAGATAGGCCTTCACGTTCCTCTCTACGCGTTCTGAAACAGCGTCCCGGCCCAGATCGGTGTTCGTCCCCAAGTGCGGCATCATGACGACGTTCTTCATCCGCATGAGTCTCGGGTGCGGGTCGGGTTCTTGCTCGAACACGTCCAGCCCTGCTCCGCCGAGGTGGCCCGAGCGGAGCGCTTCGACCAGGGCTTTCTCATCCAGAATGGGGCCCCGGGCGGTGTTGATGAGGACGGCTCCTTCTTTCATGCGGGCGAACTCCGCCGCTCCGATGAGGTGGCGCGTCTCATCGTTCAGGGCCAAGTGCACGCTCAGGAAATCGGATTCGCGCAACAGCCTGCCGAAGGAGCGGTACGAGACGCCCGTTTGCTTTTCCACCTCGGGGCTTTTCCTGTTCCGGCTCCAGTAGCGGACCTTCATGCCGAACGCATTCGCCATGCGCGCCACGGCGCAGCCGATGCGTCCCAGGCCGATGATGCCGAGCACCCGGCCGTTCAGACCCCGGCCCTCCAGCAGCGTGGGCGTCCAGCCCTTCCATCGCCCGGTTCTGATGTACGAATCCGCCTCCGCCACCCGCCTGCTTACCGCGAGCAGGAGCGACATGGCGCATTCCGCCGTAGGCTCCGTGACGACGCCGGGCGTGTTCGTGGCGAGAATCCCCCGTCTCGTGATCTCCCCCAGGTCAAGATTGTTGAAGCCGACCCCGCAGTTGGCGACCAGCTTGAGGCGGGGCGCGGCGTCGAGAAAACCGGCGTCTATCTCGTCTCCCACCATCGAGATGAGAACGTCCGCACCGCGCACGGCGCGCCTGTAGCCGGCGGGGCTCGGCTTCACGTCTTTTCCGTGCATGATGAACTCGGTGGAGCGTTTCAGGTCTTCAAAATGATGCGGCGGAAACCTTCGGGAGAGGAATACGCGCGGGAGACCTCCAGAGGGCGCCTTCTCGTTCATCTTCACAACCGCTTCACTGCATCCGCTATGCGATCGACGGCCCGCTCCAGATTCTCCACGCTGTTGGCGAAGCACATTCTCAGGTGCTTGTCCGCATGAACGCCGAAAGCCGAGCCGGGCAGTGTCGCAACGCCCACCTCGTCGAGAAGATAATCAGCGAAATCATCCGCGCTCATGGGGATTTGGCTCACGTTGGGGAACGCGTAGAAAGCGCCGTCGGGGTACTGGCAGGATATGCCTTCCACCTCGTTCAGGCCCGAGATGAAGATGTCGCGCCTGCGCCTGAAATCGTCCATCATGGCGCGGCTCTCGGACTGATCCTCCAGAAGCCCCTTCGCCCCCGCCAGCTGAATGAAGGGCGGCACGCAACTCACCGAGTTGGTGATGAGCTGGGCGAGCGGGTCGGCGAGCGCGGTGGGCGCGGCGACGAAGCCGAGGCGCCAGCCCGTCATGGCGTATGTCTTGGAGAACGTCTCCAGCATGATGGTGCGCTCGCGCATCCCCGGCAGCGTGCCCAGAGAGACGTGTTCTCCCTCGAAAAGCATGTGGGCGTATACCTCATCCGACAGGACGATGATGTCGTTCTCGACGGCGATTTCCGCTATCGCTTCGAGTTCGTTCCTCGTCAGCGTCCCGCCGGTGGGGTTGTGCGGATAGTTCAGGATGAGCAGGCGGGTATTGTCGGTGACGCGCTCGCGCAAATCGTCCGGCGTGAAGCGGAAGTTGTTTTCCTCCAGTATCGGCAGCGGAACGGGCTTGGCACCCGCATAGAGCGCCACGGACTCGTAGACCGGAAAACCCGGATCGGGATAGATCACTTCATCGCCCGGCCCCGCCGTGGCCATGATGGTGTAGTAGAGAAACGGCTTTCCCCCTGGTCCGACCACGATCTCGCTCGGCGAGTAATCCCCCCGGCCATCGCGACTGAGCCATTCACACGCCGCCTCGCGAAGCTCCAGCACGCCGGCGGATGGGCAATAGTGCGTCTTTCCCGCCTTGAGCTGCGCATACGCTTCCTCGACGATGCTCGATGGCGTGTCGAAATCGGTATCTCCGATCTCCAGATGGATGATGTCCCGGCCCTGACGCTCCATCTCACTCGCCTTGGCGAGAACCACGAACGCGCTTTCCGTTTTGAGCAGATTCATCCGATCAGCCAGACGCATTTTTTATCCCCGTTTCTTCATATCGCCGAGTGAAGAGGCGCGTCCGTCACGACGCCGCACCTCATGAGCACGTTCAACACTTCCGCAACGGGCAGGCCCACGACGTTGGTGTAGCTTCCCTCCACCCTGTCCACGAGGTTCCCGCCCATCCCCTGAATGGCGTACGCGCCCGCCTTGTCCATGGGCTCGCCGCTTTCGGCGTATCGCCCGATGGTTTCCTCGTCAATCTCCCTGAAGGACACCTTCGTCCTGACCGCCTTCTCGTGGCGGGAATCCGCTCCCAGAAGAGCGAACGCGGTTATCACCTCATGCGTTCGCCCGGAAAGCAGCCCGAGCATGCGCGAGGCGTCGTCCACACTCGACGGCTTGCCCAGGATTTCCCCATCCAAGACGACCACCGTATCGGCGCCGAGAACGAACGCGTCCGGGTTCATCTTCGCCACGTATCCCGCCTTCGCCAGGGCGCGGCGCATGGCCTCATCTTCCGCCTCGAGCCCCGGCGGGATGTTTTCCTCCACGTCCGGGGGCGCCAGTACGACGTCGAACGCGAGGCCCGCATCGAGCAGGAGCCGTTTTCTGCGCGGGGAACCCGAAGCCAGAATGAAATGCTGAGTCTGTCGCAAGAACCGGACCTGCGGAGGGCTAATTGTCCCGATCGACAATGTAGTCGGCGACGTCGCGCAGCACGTCGACATGGAAGGAATCCGGCAGAATGGAGAGAGCCGCCTTTCCCGCCTCCACGTATCCCCGCGCCCTGTCGAGCGTGTAGTTCACCGCGCCGTATTTGTTCATCAATTCGAGAACGTCGTCCAGGTCTTCCGCCCGAATCTCGTCCGCGTGAACCACCAGGTGGTTCAACCTCTCGAACTCCGCATCCGTGGCCCGGGCGCAAACCCGGAGCAAAGGCAGCGTCACGTTCCCCTCGCGCAGGTCTTCGCCCACGGATTTTCCGGTTATCTGCGCATCGCCCATGTAGTCGAGGGCGTCATCGACCAGTTGAAAGGCGTATCCGATCTGAACGCCGAACTGATGGAGCGCGTTCGAAATCGTGGGCGGGCTGTCGGGGATCAGGGCGCCGACGCGGCAACTCGCGGCGATGAGGGCCGCCGTCTTGCGGTAGATGACGTCGAGGTATTCCTCTTCGGTGAGCTTCAGGTTGTACATGT
>WTGD01000012.1 GCA_011523725.1 Nitrospinota bacterium | reverse complement strand
GGTTCCGGTCCAGCCGCCTTCAGCGGCCCCGGCCCTGGCCCCGCCCGTGCCCGCGATGCCGCAGCAAGCTCCACTGACGCCGGCGGAGCCGCAGCGCCCCCTGGACCTCATCGTCACCGTCACGCTGGCGACGGGGAAGGCCGAAACCTTCGCCCACGAGATCGACCGGCTTGAGATCGTGACCGGCCCGGGCGGGGAGATCGAGATGATCCATCTTCTTTTGGTCACCGGCGGGGAGCGCAACACGCACGTCTGGTACAACTACGGCCAAGTCGCCAAGCTGAGCTATCGCTTCGTCACCCCCGAGGGGAAGGCGAAGGTGTACGTGCGGCCGCTCCAGGTTTCGCCGACAACGAGGGACCTCTCGGACAGGCTCGAGCCGCTCAGCCCCCGCGAGTTCCGGTAGAGCACTGCGCCGATGAAAGACAAGGGTTATGCGAACCCGGACTTCGCCCTGACTCCTGCGCAGCTCAAGGAACGCATCGGCGAGCGAAAGGGAGACGACCTCGTCATCATCGATACCCGCCAGGCGCCGGAGTTTTGCGCGGGCCACATCGAGGGTGCCGCACACCTGGATCTGTACGGAATCTCGCTCAACGACACCCGTCCCCAGGCGCTGTCCGCCTTCACCTGGATGCTCGCCTATCTCCTGGAGATACGAGGCGTCGATTACGACAAGACGGTGGTCTTCTATCAGGAAAACACCGGTTTTCGCTCGGCGCGCGGATTCTGGTTCCTGGAATATCTGGGCCACGAGGACGCGCACGTCCTGGACGGCGGCATTGACGCATGGAAGGCCGAGGGAATGCCCATAACGCGCGAGGCGTGGCCGATGGCGGGCGGTCCCTACGAGGCGGGTGTTGAGGGCCACAAGCGCATCCTGAGAACCTCGTTCGCGAGCCGGCCGAAACCGTTTGAGGAGGGCCGAATCGCCACAGCGGATTACATCCTGGGCCATCTGGGCGATCCGGATGTTGCGATTCACGATACACGCTCGGAGGGCGAGTATTTCGCCGAGAACGTCCGGGCCGCGCGCGGTGGGGCGATTCCGGGTTCGGTCCACCTGGAATGGAGCGAGGCCATCGCGTCGGACGGCTCGCTCAGGCCCGCGTCCGAACTGAAGGAGCTGCTCGAACCGAGGGGCCTGACGCCCGACAAGGAAATGGTGCCGCTTTGCCAGGGCGGCTATCGCTCGGCGCACGCCTATCTCGTCTACCGGCTGCTCGGCTACCCGAGGATCAGGAATTATCTCGGCTCCTGGAAGGAATGGGGCGACAGGGAAGATCTGCCCATCGAAGTCCCCAGGCGAAGCGCGTAACCGCCGGATCGGATCCGGCGCGGTTCACCCGCCTTTCAGGGTGCGCACGAGCGTTTGCGCGACGATGCCCGCTACGGGCGGAATCCAGAACACGGCCATCACGCGGAACATAAAGAATTCCGATCCGAGGATGGGGATTTCATACGCGAACGCGCGCACCGGGCCGATCAGGGCCGACGCGGTGAGCATCGTTATCATCGGCCCGAAGCCCGCGCCCCCCTGGAGCAGCCCGGCCACGAGCGGATAGAGGACGAAGGGCGCACCCATGGGGAACATGAACCCCGCCAGCCAGCCGACGAAGATGCCGCGCCAGCCGGAGCGATCGGAAAGCCAGTTCTGCAGGATTTCCCTGGGCAGCACCTCGGCCACGAGCGCGCCGATGAACATGCCGAGCATGAGTTTGGGAAGAATGGTCACGATGAGGTTTCCCGCGCGGCCCGCGGGCGCCCATGGCAACTCCCCTGATTTCTGATACGCCAGAAACGCCAGGAGCAGCGCGATGCTCGCCAGAAAAAGAGAGGTCTTGTCGAAAATGCCGGACATGTTCGTTCCTCTTGGAAAGTGAACCAGAAAAGACGCCAGATGGATCTGCTCAGCAGAAACCGCGAGTATAGCCCCAAGAAGCGCACCGAGTGAACCGATCCGGCGGATTTCGGCGAGGAACGCGGTGTGGAATCCGCTTGGTTTTGGGGGGAGGAAATTGACGGGAGCGTATCTCACCGACTCCGTGCCCGGCACGGGCGGGCGTCTGCGGGCGAGGCCGGAGGATTTTCGCGTGGAGGAGATTCCGTTCGCGCCCCCGAGCGGCGACGGGGAGCATCTGTATTTGTGGGTGGAGAAACGGGGCGTCTCGACCATCGAGGCGCTGCGCGTCTTGTGCCGCGGGCTGGAGGTTCCCGAAGCGGAGGCGGGTTATGCGGGCTTGAAAGATGCAAATGCCGTGACGCGGCAGTGGTTTTCCTTCAAGAGCAAAAAGCGAGAGCTGCCGGTCGCCGTCTCCAGGCTGGAGAAAGCGGGGGTCCGGGTCCTGGAGGCGGCGCGCTCTCGGAGGCGGATCAGGCGCGGCGCGCTCGCGGGCAATCGCTTCGACATACTGGTTCGAGACGTCGGCCCCGACGCGGAGAAAAGGGCGCGGGAGATCCTGGATCGCCTCGCCGCGCGGGGGTTGCCCAACGCGTTCGGCGATCAGAGGTTCGGGGTTCACGGCCATACGGCGCGAGTCGGGTTCGCGCTCGCGAGGGGAGACTGGCGAGGCGTTCTCGATGCACTCCTGGGGGGCGCGAGATTTGCATCCACGCGAAACGATGCGGATGAGCGCTTGCTGGAAGCCGCCCGCAGGTATGAGGCAGGCGAGTTCCAAAGGGCGGGAGAGCTCTATCCCCCCTCGTGGGAGGCGGAAAGACGTGCGCTCGCCCGCTTGGAGAAAGGAGCGTCGCCCCGGCAGGCGGCGGCTTCGATCCCCTTGAGAGAGCGGGTCTTGTATGGCGGCGCGCTCCAGGCTTGCGTGTTCAATCTGTGTCTCGCGGGAAGACTCGAGGCGCGCGCGCATGATCGTCTCTGGACGGGTGATGTGGTTTTTCACCATGAAACGGGCAAGGCCAGGAGGGTGGGCGCGCCCGAGGCGGAGGCGTGCTCGCTGGCGCGTTTCGAGGTGAGCCCGGCGGGGCCGCTGATTGGCCGGAAACTCATCGGAGCACGCGGGGAGGCGGGAAAACTCGAGCGAAGCGTGCTAGACTCCCTCGGCATCAGGGCCCCGGAAATTCTCGACGGGCTGGAGAGGCTGAAGCTTTATGGCTCCAGACGCCCGTATCGAGTACAAATGAAAGAAGTGAGCCTGCGGCAGGAGGAGGAGGGCCTGCGCCTCGATTTCACGCTACCGCCGGGGTCCTATGCGAGCGAGGTGTTGCGGGAATTGACGAAGAACGAACCTCCGGTGGGCGCCGTCACGCGCATCGGGGGTGGACATTGAGCGGACTCATCCGCTACGTGGGGGAGGAAGTGAATCATGAAGGTTTTTTTGACGGGCGGAACAGGATATGTCGGCGGCACCCTTCTTTCGCTTCTCTCGCTGGCGGGCCATGAGACGCGGGTGCTCTCGCGCGACCCCGAGCCGGCGCGGCAGCGCCTCACCTCGATGAGCGGGGCTTTTCCCGTGCGTGGTGACATCACGGAGTATTCGGTCGACCAGCTCGCTGAACTGATGAAGAAACAGGACGCTGTGATTCACCTGGTGGGCATCATCATCGAGAAGGGAACGCCCGGCTTCGAGGCGGTTCACACCGAGGGAACGCGCCGGATGGTGGCCGCCGCCGAGCAGGCGGGGGTGAAGCGTTTCGTGCACATGAGCGCTCTGGGCACGCGGGAGAACGCCGTCGCCCGCTATCATAAATCCAAGTTCGCCGCCGAGCAGTTCGTTCGCGAGAGCGATCTGGACTGGACGATATTCAGACCTTCCATCATCTTCGGTGAGAACGACGAGTTCCTGAACACCTTCGCCGGCATCGCGCGCATGGCGCCCGCTCTTCCCCTAATCGGCGGAGGAAGCGGCAAGCTCCAGCCCATCTGGGTGGAAGATGTGTGCCGTTGTTTCGCGCAGTCCCTGAACATGCCCGAGAC
This sequence comes from Nitrospinota bacterium, assembly GCA_011523725.1. Taxonomy (GTDB): domain Bacteria; phylum UBA8248; class UBA8248; order UBA8248; family UBA8248; genus Bin107. Next base: position 131 of record WTGD01000012.1, on the reverse strand, counting down.
CATCGGACAGACTTACGACATGGGCGGAGACGCCGCCTATTCGATCAAGGAAATCCTCTCCATGCTGGTAGGGGCGATGGGAAAGAAGAGGCTGCTCGTTTTGTTGAACGTTCTCGTCGTGTTTTTTTTCG
>WTGD01000150.1 GCA_011523725.1 Nitrospinota bacterium | reverse complement strand
TCTCAAGAGAGAAGGGCGGCGCGCCTATCAGAGCGCGCAGATTCCCGAGAAAGAAGCGCAGGCGCCGAGGCTCTCCGCATCGCTCGGCGCGAGGGCGAGCGCGGCTTCGGGCATATCGGCCAGATGATGGGCCGACCCCGCATAAGCTCCCGAGAGCCACAGGACGGGCGTCAACAGCATCCTCAAGCCCGGCGCCTGCGCTTCTTTCTCGGGAATCTGCGCGATCTGATAGGCGCGCCGCCCTTCTCTCTTGAGATGCAGACCCTCATCGGGAATACGGCCGAAGGCGTCCGCGTAATCGCCGACCAACGAGCGCGCCTGAATCTGAATCTTGTCCAGCGCGTTCGCCCGCATGGGCCGCTCCATCGCTTTGGCAATATCGGCGAAGGCCCGCCAGGCTTCGGGGACCATCTTGTCGATCATCGGCTTGAGCGCGCGCGGGAGAGACTGCGCCCTGCGCTCCAGGTTCGTGACGCTGCCCGCCTCCTCATAAAGCGTGGGCGCAGGAATCACGACGTCTGCGTATTCCGCGCTCGCGTTCAGGTGAGAAGCCTGCAGGACGACGAAACCGGCCTTCTCCAGCGCCTCTCTCGCCCGCGCGCCGTCTGGATGCTCGGCCACCGGGTCGCAACCCAGAACGTAAAGCCCTTTCAGTTCACCGCTCCCGAGACCATCGAGTATGCCGTCCGCGTCTCTGCCGGCTTGCGCGCCGGGCGGCCTCCCCCACGCCTCCCCGCAGGCGGCGCGCGCGGCCTCATCCGACAAATCGCCGCCGGGCAGGGCTTCGGGGTGCAGGCCCATGTCGATCGCGCCTTGCAAGTTCGGCGCGCCGGTAGCGAAGAGCATGTTGGCGCGGAGCAGCAGCCCCAGGTTGATGGCCTCCGATACGGCGACCTTCCCGGTCTCCCCGGGGCCCGAGAGTATGCTCACGGAGCCCTCCGCCGCCAGAATCGCGCGGGCGGCAGCCATGATGTCCTCGGTCGCCACGTCCGCCTCTTCGCACAGGCGGCTTAGGTCCGCGGAACCTGTGAGCGCGGCGTATTCTTCCGCGTTCTCCCCTTCGGGCTTAGCACCCCCGTCCATGAGGCATATCGCCAGCGCGCGCAGCGTACGCGAGATGCCGCCCAATACGGGAACCAGATGATGCGTCCTGCCCTGGACGCGCAAGTCGATGCGCCTTTGGTTCACGTTGACGACCACCGCGCCCGCCCGGTGCGCTTTTCTGATCTGAAGCGCGAGTATGGGGTGCTGCGTGAACGGGTCGCTGCCCACGATGATGACGGCCTTCGAACGCCCCAACTCCTCGATGGAGCCCGCGCCGCCCACGCCGCCCAGGGCGGCGCTTTGTAAGTCCGTCTGCACGATGTCGCGCGGATGAATCCGGCTGTCCACATGGTTGGTTCCCAGAACCGAGCGCATGAAGACGCCGAACTGATACGCGGTTTCGTTCGTGGAATGGGCTCCGCCCAGACCGGCGACGGCGCCAGATTCCTCGATAATTGAGCCCAAGCCCCGCGCCGCCTCGCCGATAGCTTCCACCCAGCCGACGGGCGTCAGTTCTCCGTCTTTCCGGATCATCGGCTGGGTAACGCGCCCTTCGCCGTGCGCGCCGCTCCAGCCGAAGCGCGCGACGTCGCAAATCCAAGTGTCGTTCACTCTTTCGTTCTCCGCCGCCGTGACGCGCTTGATCTCGCCGTCCTTTGTCCAGACGCCCTGGCGGCAGCCCACGCTGCACAGCGTGCAGGGACCTTGCGTTTCCTGCATCTCCCAGACGCGGGCGGTGAAGCGGTATTTGTTGTCCGTGAGCGCGCCGACGGGGCAGATGTCGATGACGTTGCCCGAGACGACGCTCGTAAGCGGAAGGTCCTCGTAAATGCCCACCTCGGTCTTGTCGCCGCGCTGCGCCCAGCCGAACTCCGCTCCGCCATCGATCTCCTCGGTGAAGCGGATACACCGGGTGCAGTGCACGCAGCGGTTCATCTCGGGCTTGATGAAGGGGCTCATCTCCTTGGCCGGATAGATGCGCCTGAACTCGTGCGTCCTGCTGATCGCCTTGCCGTAGGCCATGGTCTGATCTTGTAAGGGACATTCGCCGCCCTGGTCGCACACCGGGCAATCGAGCGGGTGGTTCTTGAGCAGGAACTCGAACACCCCCTCCTGGGCCTCGATGACGCGCGGGGTCACAGAGCTGATTACCATGCCCTCGGCCGCATACGTGGCGCAGGAGGGCTGGAGCTTGGGTATCGGCCTGCCGTTTCCGGCGTCGAGCACCTCGACGAGACAGGCCCGGCACTGGCCCACGATGGAGAGGTTCTTGTGGTAGCAGAAATGCGGAACGTGCGCGCCGATGCGGAGCGCGGCCTCCAGGACGGGCAGATTCTTGTCCATCGTAATGCTCTGGTCGTTGAATACGAAGGTTACCTGCTCATTCGACATCTATCGGCTCTCCCCCATCACATCGCGGCGGGATACGGGCTGCCCAGCGGACAGCGGCCCAGAGAGATGTGCGCTTCGAACTCATCGTAAAATTTCGTCAGGAACGCGCCGAACATCATGGCGCACGCATCAGACAGCACGCAGATGGTGTTGCCGCGCATGTTGGGGTCTATCGACGCGAGCGTATCCAGATCGTCGGGCACCCCCTCCCCCCGCTCCATGCGCGCCAGAATTTCGGACACCCAGCCGGTTCCCTCACGGCAGACCGAGCACTGACCGCAGGATTCGTGCTCGAAAAAGGCGGCGAGTCTGCCCGCGGCCTGCACCATGCACGTCGTCTCGTCCATGACGATGACCCCGCCGCTTCCCCCCATGCTGCCCGCCTGGGCCAGGGAATCGAAATCCATCTTCACCTTGTCCTCATATACTTCTCGCGCGGTGAGGGCGGGCGCGCTCGCGCCGCCGGGAATCACCGCCTTGAGCGCCGCGCCGTTTCGCATGCCGCCGCAGTGCTCGTGAATCATCTCCTCGCACGTGAGGCCGAGCGGCAGTTCATACAGGCCCGGCTTCGCCACGTGGCCCGAGACGCAGTACATGCGGGTGCCCGAGTTTTTCTCGTCGATTCCGATGCCGGCGAACCACTCCGCCCCCTTGTTCACGATGTGGGGTAGATTCGCGAGCGTCTCGACGTTGTTGATGACCGTGGGCCGCGCATAGAGGCCGATCACTGCCGGGAACGGCGGCTTTAAGCGCGGGTGCCCGCGCTTGCCTTCTAACGATTCCAGAAGCCCGGTTTCCTCGCCGCAGATGTAGGCGCCGGCGCCGCGGTGGGTGTAGATATCACAAGAAAAACCGCTGCCCATGATGTTTTGGCCCACGTAGCCCTTCTCGTAGGCTTCGGCCAGGGCCTTTTCCACCGCGCGCCAGGGGGCGACGAACTCACCGCGAATGTAGATGTAGGCCTTCTCGATGCCCACGGCGTAGCAGGCGATGAGGATGCCCTCGATGAGCTGATGCGGGTCGCGCAGCATGAGTTCGCGGTCCTTGAACGTGCCGGGTTCTCCCTCGTCCGCGTTCACGGCCAGGTATTTCGGCCCGTCCACCTGGGGCACGAAACTCCACTTGAGGCCGCACGGGAAACCCGCGCCGCCGCGCCCGCGCAGGCCCGAGGACTTCACCATCTCGATGACGTCGGCGGGTTCGACGCCGCCCAGGAGCCCCCGGATCGCCTCATAGCCGCCCGTGGCCTCATAACCTGCGATATGAAGCGCATCGGGATTGTCGAACCGGCCCGTAACGATTTTCTCCAATACCAACGCCATTTTGAGGTCCTCAGCCCTGGCCTTCGCCGTCTGGTTCTTCGGCGCCTGCCAGAGCGGGCGATACCACCTCGTCCGCCCCGATGGGCGAGACGGTCTCGCCCTTTTCCAGCGCGCCGAAGATATCGTTCATGATCTCGGGCGTGACGCACTCGAAGTAGTGTTCGTTCACCTGCACGCAGGGAGCGCCCCCGCACGCGCCCAGACACTCGACCGCCTCTATGGAGAACTTCCCGTCCTCGCGCGTATGGCCGACGCGGCAGTCCAGGCGGTTTTCGATATCGCGCAGCAGCCTGCCCGCTCCCATGAGGGCGCACGAGAGGTTGTTGCACACCTGCACGTGGTATTCCCCGATGGGCTGGGTCTTGAGCATGGTGTAGAAGCTCACCACGCCCCATACCTCCATGGGGGAGACCTCGAAGATCTCGGCCACGCACTGCATCACAGCACTTGTGATGAAGCCCTCCTGTTCCTGGGCCAGTTGAAGCGCGGGGATGAGGGCCGAGCGCTTCACCGGATACTTGGCGATGATGCGCTCTAATTCCGCGCGGTTCTCGGGCGTGAACTCGAAGCGCTCTTCCTGCCCGGAATGGGGAAACCGTATCAACGCCAAAACGAGGTCATCCTCTCTTTTTCTCTAACGATCTATCTCGCCCAACACGATGTCGATGCTGCCGATGGCGGCCACGACGTCGCCCATCAGCCCGCCCCGGGTGATCTCGCCGAGCGCGTGGAGGTTCGCGAAACTCGGCGCGCGCACCTTTACCTTGTAAGGGTCCGGACTGCCATCGCTGATCATGTAAAAGCCAAGCTCCCCCCGGGGGGACTCGATGGCCTGGTACACCTCGCCCTCGGGCACGCTGTAGCCTTCGGTGAAAATCTTGAAGTGGTGGATCAGCGCCTCCATGTCGTGGGCCAGCTGCTCCTTGGGCGGCGGCACCACCTTGGGGTTGTCCGCCATGAGCGGCCCCTCGGGCATCCCCTCGAGCGCCTGCATGGCGATGCGCCGGGACTCGCGCATCTCGGCGACCCGCACCAGATACCTGTCCAGAATATCCCCCCGCTCGCCCACCGGAACCTCGAAGTCGAACTCCTCATAGCCCGAGTAGGGCTCGTTCTTGCGGATGTCATACGCAACGCCGCAGGCTCTGAGCAACGGCCCCGTGATGCCGAGCGCATAGGCCTGCTCGGCCGTCATGGCGCAAACACCCTCCGCGCGCCTCAGGTAGATGGGGTTGTTCGTGAGCAGTTCCTCATACTCGTCCACGCGATCCGAGAAGGGTTCCAGAAACGCCCGGCAATCCTCGTAAAACTCCGGGTAGGGCTCGCGCGCGACGCCGCCCACGCGGAAATAACTCGTCATCATGCGCACACCCGAGACTTTCTCGAAAATCTTCAGGAGCTGCTCGCGCTCCCTGAAGCAATACAGAAAGACCGTCATCGCGCCCAGATCGAGCGCGTGGGTGCCGAGCCAGACCAAGTGGCTGTTCAGGCGCGTCATCTCGGCGAGCAGCACCCGCAGATACTTACACCGCCTGGGAACCTCCATATCCAGGAGTTTCTCGACCGCCAGGACGAAACCGAGGTTGTTCGACATCGGCGCCAGGTAATCCATGCGGTCGGTCATGGGGAGGGCCTTGTTGTAGGTTTTCTCCTCCATGTTCTTCTCGATGCCGGTGTGCAGGTAGCCGATGACGGGCTTGCACGAGAGCACCGTCTCGCCGTCGAGTTCGAGCACCACGCGCAGAACCCCGTGGGTGCTCGGGTGCTGCGGTCCCATGTTGAGCGTCATGGTCTCGGTCTGGATGGGACCGAGCATGTCGCTGTCGAGGGGATCCGTTTGCCGGGTTTGCGTGGCCATCAAAGGCTCCTGCGATCCTTATTCCGCCGCCTTGGGCTTGCCCGCGGGGGTATCCCGGAAGGTGAACGCCACGGGTTCTGCGGAGATGTCGAAATCCTTTCGATGGGGATGCCCCTCGAACCCCTCGGGCGTGAGGATGCGCTCGAGTTCGGGATGTCCCTCGAAGGTGATTCCCAAAAGGTCGTACGCCTCGCTCTCGTGGAGCCTCGCGCCCGGCCAAATCCCGCAGACGCTGGGCACCGCCGGTTCGAGATCATCCGCGCATGGAGCCTCAAGCCGCAGACGCCGCGATTTCTCGGGGTTTAAGAGCGAATACGTCACTTTGAACCGGTAGGGAACCGGCAACTCCAGACAATCCACCCCGCAAACGAAGCTCAGCAGCTTGTAGCCCCTCTCGTCGCGCAGAAACCGCGCCGCATCGAGCAGGGCAGCCGGCGCGACCTGGGCGGAAATCTGGCCGCGATGCTCGCGCGCCTTGAGAAAACCCTCCCCGATTTTCGCCTGAAGCAAAACGAGGTCGGGGTCTTTTTTCTCAATCGGTGCCTCCGGCTCGACTTGTTCCCGCTCCTCTTCACTCAAAGGCTCAATCCTTTATTTTTCAAATGTTTGCTTCACTTCACGAACAAGCTCACATCCTCTATTCGCACCGATTTTCAACTCACATGGCGTGGGGAGCTTTCGCGCATCTTCTAAAGCGAGGTGACGCCGGAATCCTCTCGGTAGAGCGTTTCATCCGCAATCTTCGCCTGGAGCTTCATGATCCCGTCGATGAGCGTTTCGGGACGCGGCGGACAGCCCGGCACGTAGATATCGACGGGCACGACCTCGTCCACGCCCTGCACGAGCGCGTAGTTGTTGAATATCCCGCCCGTGGATGCGCACGCGCCCATGGAAATCACCCATTTCGGCTCGGGCATCTGATCGTATATCTGCCGGAGCACGGGCGCCATCTTGCGCGACACCCGGCCCGCCACGATCATCAAGTCCGCCTGGCGCGGCGATGCGCGGAACACCTCAGCGCCGAAGCGCGAGATGTCGTATTTCGCCGCCGAGGTCGACATCATCTCGATGGCGCAGCACGCCAGGCCGAAAAGCGCCGGCCACAGGCTGTTCTTACGCGCCCACTTGATGACGTCGGTCGCGCGGCCCAGCACCACCTGGCCTTCGAGTTGTTGTTCTAGTCCCATTCGAGCGCTCCCCGGCGCCACTCGTATATCAGGCTGGCCACGAGCAGAGCCATGAAAGGCAGAACCGCGAGAAACGCGTATACGCCCATGCTCTTGAGGTTCACCGCCCACGGATACAGGAAGATGAGCTCCACGTCGAAGACGATGAACAGTATCGCCACCAGAAAGAATTTCACGCTGAAACGCCCGCGCGCGTTCGATTCGGGCACGATGCCGCACTCATAGGCGAAGTCTTTTTCCACCGTGGACTTGCGCCTGCCCAGCAGGAACGTCACGCCCAAGTTCACGACGGCGAACCCGACCGCCAGCGCTATCAGAATCAATATGGGCAAATACTCTTCCGGCATTTCCCGCCCCCACGGCGCTTGAATACGCACCTTTTTCTCATGCCACATGGGAATTCAAATCGGGCGCATCTTACGGCTGGCATCCCGTGGTGTCAACAATTCGCCGCCCCATACAATATAAACCAAAAACCGCCCCGAACGACACGCAGCCCCCATTCTATTTTGTTGCTCGCGCGTTGAAAATTTTGGCGTTTTTCTCTCCTCGAAAATAGGGTATCTTGAAGCCGTGTGGAACCTTCGCCGCCATCCGGCGTCCAAAGTCGCGGGAGATGGGGTGCGGAGAAGAATCCAAAGGCCTCGCTCTCTCGCGAGCAGGAGGGCTTCAGCCATGAACGAACCGAATCCACTGATCAAGGCGCATCTCGACGCCTTGAAGCGCGACTTCGAGGAACTGTCCCGGCGGCAGGTGGGCTATCCCTGCAACCAGAGTTTCGACTATTCGGACTTGACGCCATTTCTGGAATACACCCTCAACAACGTCGGTGACCCCTTCCACGACAGCAATTTCCGCAGCAACACGCATGAGATCGAGCGCGAGGTCATTGCCCGCTTCGCCTCCCTGATGCGCCTGGAGCAGGAACAGGCCTGGGGCTACGTCACCTCCGGCGGAACCGAGGGCAACATGTACGGCATCTACATGGGGCGCGAGCTGTTCCCGGACGGCATGGTGTATTTCTCCCAGGACACGCACTACAGCGTCCTCAAGATTCTGCGCGTGCTGAACGTGCGCAACATCATGATCAAGAGCCGGGACGACGGGGAGATCGACTACGAGGACCTCCGCGAGACCATACGCATCCACCGCGACGTCCCCGTCATCTTCATGGCGAACATCGGCTCCACGATGAAAGGCGCCGTGGACGACGTGCAAAAAGTGCGCGGCATCCTGGACGATCTGGCGATCACGAACGCCTACATCCACGCGGACGCCGCCCTGAGCGGCATGATCCTGCCCTTCGTCGAGGACCCCCAGCCCTACGGGTTCGACGCGGGCTTCGACAGCGTGTCCATCAGCGGCCACAAGCTCATCGGCTGTCCGCTGCCCTGCGGCGTCGTGCTGACGAAGCGCGATTACGTGGCGCGCATCGCGCGCTCGATAGAATACGTCGGCGTGCTCGACACCACGCTGCCCGGCTCGCGCAACGCGCTGACGCCGCTCATGCTGTGGTACGCCTTCGAGCGTCTGGGGGTGGACGGGTTCCGGGAACTCGTGGCTGAGATGCTGGCGGTCGCCGAGTACGCGGTCGAGCGCTTTGGCGAGTTCGGGGTTCCCGCGTGGCGCCACAAGAACTCGGTGACGGTCGTTTTTCCTAGACCCGCGGCCGAGGTGTCGCGCAAGTGGCAAATCGCCCCACTGGGAGACATCGCCCACATCATCACCATGCCGCACGTCACACGCGAGATGGTGAACGAGTTCGTCGACGACTGCGCGAAGCAAAAACACAGGCGAACGGCCTGAGGAGGATTCTTGATGAACCGAATCATCATCACGGTGCGGGACGAGGTCGGCGTCATCGCGGATATCAGCAAGGCGCTGGCCGATGAGAACATCAACATCGAGGCGATCAACACCGAGGTCGCCGGCGAGAAGGGCGTCGTCATCCTCACCACCGACGAGCCCGACCGCGCCCTGCGCGTGCTCATGAACGCGGGTTTTCGCGCAATCTCGGACGAGGCGACCGTCATCAGGCTGCGCGACGAACCGGGCGCTCTCGCCAAGGTGGCGGAGAAATTCAAGGTCGCGGGCGTGAACATTCAGAGCATGCACATCCTGAACCGACACGCCGGTTACGCGAACGTCGCCCTTACCGCGGATGACGAGGCGAAAGCCAAAGTCCTGCTCGAAGACGAGGACGTGCTCTGAGGATTCGCATTAGAAGAGAGCGCCCGGCTCCGTAGGGACAGGCACCCGTGCCTGTCAGAAGAGGGACAACCACAGTGGGTTGTCCCTACGGCAGGCGGCACATCACCTCGCAGAAGTCTCACCCCGCCAGGATCAGAAGGACGATTCCCGCCAGGATCACCACGCCGCCCAGCAGCGTCTCACGCACGCGGTCTCGCTCCCTGAAGAAGACGTAGCCGATGGCGATGGCCACGAGAATCTCGACCTGTTTCACCGACTCCACGTAGGAGGTGAGCGTGAGGCGGAAGGCCTCTGCCTGGGAGACGCTGGCGATGAAGGCGAACAGCCCCAAGGAGACGAAACCCTTCCAGAGTCTGGGGGCGTCCTTGAAGTGTTCGGCGGATTTCCAGATCGTGAGCGGCAAGACGACGAGCGACGACGCCGCATAGGTCATGAGCGTTCCGAAGGCCGAATCCGAGAGCACCGCCGCCTGCTTGAAGGTGATCACCGAGGGCGCGTACAGCAGCGAGGAGAGCACGGTGTAGCGCATCCCCTTGTCGGTGAACAGCGCGCGGACGGGCTCGAACCAGCCGATTCGGGCGCGCGAGACGTTCATCCCGTAGACGCCGGCCAGGGTGATGAGGATGCCTGCGAACCCCCAGGCGGAGGGAACCTCGCCCAGCGTGATGAAAGCGAGCGCCACCAGCCAGATGATCGAGAGCTTCCAGAGCGAGGTCACCACGCCCATCGAACCGTAGAGGAGCGCCTTGGACAGCGAGAGCGTGGCCGCAGTCTGCAGAAAGCCGAACAGGACGCACATCCACCAGAAGCCGGGCTGTATCTCGGGCACGCCCTTCATCCACACCGCCAGAGCCGCGAAGGGCAGCAGGAAGGCGAAGCGCCCCAGCACGTTGATGTACTCGTCCAGCTTGTGGCCGATGGATTTCATCGACGCGTTTCTGAGCACCTGCCCGAGAGCCGCGATGACGGCGAGCGTCACCCAGTCCATCTCATTCTCCAATATCCCTTGCCGCGTGAAAAAACCAGGGCCTTTTCTACGCACACTTGAGAAGTAAGTCCAATCACGGCCAGGTTTCACGGGGTCTCGCGCCCAAAACCTCCCCCGAAGCGAATCTGAAATCCACCCCTTCCTATCTGACACGGCGGCGCGCGGTGTGCTAATCTGACGGGGGTAATCTGTTCTCCAAAAGGAGCATCGCAACATGATTCGCGACGACGTATTCGTCTTCGACAACGTAGTGCACATGTACGACTACTCGGACGAGAACCTCGTCTCGGAGCAAAGCGAATACGACCGCCACTACCACGTGAGCAAGGTGCTGGGCAGGAGGCGGACGGCGCCCACGGACGTCTATGCGAACTGGCACCCGGTGGAGGGCTTCAAGCGCCGCTGGAGCGTGGAGGACATGGGCCGCCTCGTCTTCGAGGATTCGGGCACCGACATGGCGATGGCCCAGGCCGTGCCCCTGTTCGACCTGTATAAAGACGGCTTCGCGCCCGTGAAGGCGCAGTACGCCTTCGCGCAGGCCTATCCCGAACGCTGCCTCTTCTGCGGGGCCGTGGACCCCATGTATCCCAGCGTGGCCGCCGCGTGCGAGGAGATGGAGCGCCAGGTGAAGGAGTGGGGGGCGAAATCCATCAAAATATACAACGCCCACGTGGACGGGAAATCCTGGGCGTGCGACGACCCCGAAATCGCTTATCCCCTCTATGAGAAAGGCCGCGAACTGGGGATCAGGGTCTTCCAGTTCCACAAGGGGAACCCCATCACGCGGGCGAAGCTGCGCGACCTCTCGCCGCTCGACATCGAGGGCGCGGCGCTCGATTTTCCAGACATGCTCTTCGGCGTCCACCACCTGGCGGTGCCCTACTTCGAGGAAGTCGTCTGGATGGCGAACCGCTACGAGAACGTCTTCCTCGTGCTCTCGGGCATCGGCCACACGCCCATGGTCGCGCCCAGAACCTTCACCGAATGGATGGGCAGACTGCTGCGCGACGTGGGCTCGGAGCGTGTGCTCTGGGGTTCCGAAATGGCGCTTCTGGGAAACGCGAAGCCCGTCCTCGAGTGGATATGGGAGATGGAAATCCCCGAATCCATGCAGGACGACTACGGCTATCCGCAGATCACCGAAGAGGACAAGCGCAACATCCTGGGACTCAACCAGGCGCGCATCTTCGGCGTGGACGTGGAGGCCAAAAAGCAGGAACTCTGGAACGGAGCGGCGCCATGAACGACCACGAAACCCTCGTCACGAACGTCCAGGACATCATCGAGACGCAGATTCGCCCGCTTCTCAAGATTCACGGCGGCGGCATCACGCTCGAGCGCGTGAGCGAGAAGGGAGAAGTGTCGCTTCGCTTCGAGGGCGCATGCCGGGGCTGCATGCTCAAGAGCGTCACCTACGCCCTGGGCGTGCGCCAGAAGCTCATGCAGCATCCGGGCGTCACGGACGTAACTGTGGAGGGCGTTCGCCTCTCGGACCACGCCATCAAACGGGTGGAGAAATTCTACTCCGGCTATTCGTTTTGGGTGGGGCATCCGCTCAAAGACCAGTCACAGTCTTGATCGCCTCGCGCTACCAGATGAGCAAAGAACTGCGCCTGTGGTACGGGTGGGTCATCCTCCTTGCCGTCTTCATCATCCTGACGGTGACCGTCGGCATCAGGAACTCTCTCGGCGTCTTCTTCAAGGACATCTCCGGTGAGTTCGGCTGGAACCGCGCGCAGACGGCTGCCGCCTTCACCATGGGCATGCTCGGCCAGGGAATGGTGGCCCCATTCGCGGGCTGGGTGCTCGAGCGCTTCAACATGCGCTGGGTGATAGGGGCGGGCATATTCGTGAACGGAGCGGCGCTCATACTCGGAGCCTACATCGGCGCGCTCTGGCATTTTTACGCCATGTATTTTCTGCTATCGCTCGGTTTCGCCTTCACGGCCAACCTGCCCCAGGTCCAACTGCTCTCGAACTGGTTCGTCCTGAAGCGCGGACTGGCGATGGGCTTCTCGCACGCCGCCCAGGGGTTTGCGCCCATCGTGAACATCTTCACCCCCCTGCTCATCGCGAGCCTCGGCTGGCGGGGAAGCTACCTGGCGCTTGCGGGTATCGTGCTTCTCTTCGTGCTGCCCTTCGCCTTGACGCTGCTGCGCGATCACCCCAGAGAGAAGCGCACCGCTCCCGACGCGCCTTTTCTCACTTCTGAGGAGTTCTCCCGCGCGCGCGCCAGAGCAGCCGTCATCGTTCCTGTGGACAAAGAGAAAGAAACCGCCTCCTTCTCTTTTTTCTTCACCCGCAGGTTCATGCTGCTCGGGGGCATTTACGGCAGCATCGCGTATATCTTCACCGCCGTCCTTGTGCATCTGATCCCCCACGCGACGGACCAGGGTTTCTCCCCTTCGGGGGGCGCCGCGCTCTTCGCCCTGTACGGGGCGGCTCTCGTTGCGGGAAACGGACTGAGCGCGGTATCCGACCGCATCGGAAGGCTCCGCACCTACATGGTGGGGGTGGTGTGCGGGGTGGCCGCGTGTTATCTCCTGGCCGCCTTCACGCGCGCATCGCCCGAGTGGTGGATATACGCGGGCGCCATGGGAGTGGGATTCGCTCTCGGTTTCGTCCGGCCCACGGCGTCCTCCCTTCTGGCGGATCATTTCGCGGGGCGGGGATTCGGCCTCGTGAACGGATGCGCGATGATGGTCTTCTCCCTCATAGGCGCCCTCGGCCCGCTCGTGACGGGAATGCTCTTCGACGCGAGCGGAAACTATTACTCAGGTTTTCTCCTCACCGGCGTCATGTTCATCACGGGCGCGATTTTCGTCGTGAGTCTTACGCGCATGCCGCGCGAAGAGCGCGCTTAGGGTTATGAACGTCATGCGGGACGATTCGCGCTTCTGGTACGGCTGGGTGGTTCTGGCCGTGGTCTTTTTCGTCATGATCACCCTCATCGCCTTTCGCGCCACCATCGGGCCCTTCTTCAAGGAAATCTCGGGCGAGCTGGGCTGGAGCCGGGGGGCTACGGCGGCGGCTTTTTCCATCGGCATGGTGGCCCAGGCGATCATCTCGCCTCTGGCGGGCATCTTTTCCGATCGCTGGAGCATACGGGCGTCGATGTCGGCGGGTGTCGTGGTGTTCGGCCTATCGCTGCTGATCGGAAGCTGGATCACCTCGCTCTGGCATTTTTACCTGATGTACATCGGCCTGTGCGCGGGCTTCGCAGCGAGCACGTGGATCGCCCAGGTGCCCACGCTCTCGAACTGGTTCGTGAAAAAAAGAGGGCTCGCCCTGGGCATTTCCAACACCTGCCAGGGAGGGGCCTTCTGTCTGAACATCGCCACACCCTACCTCATCGCGGCCCTGGGCTGGCGAATGAGCTATCTGGCGCTGGCGGGCGTGACCCTGCTCATCGTGCTCCCCGTCTGCATCATTTTCCACAGGGACCACCCATCGGACAAAGGCACCATCGCCGACGCTCCCTTCGTTCAGAACCTGCCGGATGAAGCAGCGCCGAAACCAGTGCCTCCATCCACCGATGAGCCGCCGGTCTCCATGTACAACCTGCCGTTTCTCCTCTTCCTGGGCTCGTTCCTGCCCATGGCGTACGCCTTCGCGGGCATGCTCGTTCACCTGGTGCCCCACGCCACCGACCAGGGCTTCTCGCTCGAGACCGCGAGCGTGCTGTTCGCCATCTGGGGACTTTGCCAGGTGGGGTCTAACCTCATCAGCCCGGTCTCCGACAGGCTCGGCCGCGTGCCGACGTACCTCATCGGCAACGTGCTCGGAATCGCCTCCGCCCTCGTGCTCGCCACCTACGAGAAGGGAGACCCGGAGATCCGCTTCTACATCGGCACGATAACCAACGGCGCAGCCCTGGGCCTCATACGGCCTACCGGCTCGGCCATCCTGGCGGATTATTTCGAAGGCCCGGGCTTCGGGCGCGTGAACGGGGTGGCGATGATGGGGTTTGCCCTCTGGGGTTCGGCGGGGCCATGGACCACGGGCTTCCTCTTCGACCTGCACGGCTCCTATCTCTGGGGGCTTTCGGCCTTCGCGCTCATGTTTTTTCTCTGCGGCTTCTTCGCAGTATTGCTCGGCTGGACGAAACGAGATAAGAGGGAAACGTCTCCCGCCTGAATCATGGAACCACGAATTCGAGGATGAACATGCCGATTCAGAAAGTCGATGGATTCTACTTTCACCCCGCCTCGCGCGAGCGCGTTCTGGCGCAGCGCCACGCCGATCCGGCCAAAACGCCGTGGACGCCGTTGGACAAGCCTCTCACCGAGTGCAAGGTCACCTTGGTATCCACGGCCGGCATCTTCATGAAAGGCGACGTCTCTTTCGACTACGAGAGAGAGCGCCGCGAAGGCACCTGGGGCGACCCGACCCACCGGGAGATCCCCAAGGCGGCGGGCCAGGACGACGTGGAGTACTCGCACTTACACGTCGACACTTCGTTCATGGCCGAGGACAGGAACGTGTCATGGCCTGTCGACATCTTCCTTGATTTCGAGAGGGAGGGGAAAATCGGCGCGCTGGCCGAGACGCTCTATTCCATCATGGGCTACATCCCGAATTTCAACCCGCTCGTGAAGCGCACCGCACCCTTGATGATCGAGAAGATGAAGGCGGAGGGTGTGGACGCGGCCTTTCTCTATCCGGTCTGACCGCTCTGCAACCGGTCCGGCGGACTGCTTCAGCGCGAGATCGAAAAGGCGGGCATTCCCACCGTCATCATCTCCAACGTGCCCGAGACCACCGAGCGCGTCTGCGTGCCCAGGGCCGTGTTCGTCCAGTACCCCTTCGGGCGGCAACTGGGCCTCGTGGGCGACTACGCGGGTCAGCGAAGGATTTGTGAAGACATGGCCGCGCTGCTCGTGGAGGCGCAAGCGCCCAACGCCTACCGGCACCTGCCCTATGAGTGGCCCGAGCCGCCCGAGACCACCAAATGGCAGCCGGACGTCCCGGCGCCCATCTTCGCCATCCGCCAGGCCAAAGCGGGCGGACAAAATCTGCTGGATGATTACAAGGACGAGGAGCGCGCCGCGTATTCCGACGCTGAACGCTAGGCGAAAGACCGGGAAGCGCCATCTCACATCATCAGCAATAAGCTATGCCTTCTCCAGCCTGGCGAAGTTGAGATAAAACCGCCCGTCCACCTCCGTTCGAGAGAGCGTCTGCGCGAAACCTTTCGATTCCACCCGGTAGACTCGCTCTTCCCCTGTTTCTTTTGAGAAGTTCGTGAGCGTTTCTCCATCGAGGCCAGAGGTCTCCTGCCCCATCAGGGAGAGGATGGTGGGGGCCAAGTCTATGTTGCCCGTCGGCGCGTCCACCCGCGCGCCCGCCGGAAAAGCGGGGCCGCACGCAATCATGAAGTTGCGAAGCTCATAGGGGCTGCACGAGCCGTGCGTACCGCCGCTTCCCTTGTTGTTGGCCGATGAATACCCCCAGCCGGGGAGTGCGCCCGCGCGGTTCTCGCCCGGCAAGAAACCATCGCCCCACTGAAAGCCCATGAGCAAATCCGGCGCACGGGGTCCGCCGCAGCCTGCCAGGCCCAAGGACATCGTACCCAGCAAGGAACCCTCGACGCCACTACCGCCTTGAGAGAACAAAGGCCCCGCCCAGTCCTTCGTCCGCAAGAACGCGACGAGTTCCAGAAGTGTTTTTTCCGACTGCGCGTAAAAGAGAGCAGCCCCCTCGCTGTGCGCCACCTGCCAATTCTCCCCGCGGCCGGGGAGGTCCGCGAGTTCGGCTTCGAGATCAACCATTCCCGCAATCGTCACGACCCCGTGATCCGAGAACAGGAGAAGATTCGTCTGCGGCCAATCATCTCGCTCCCTTTGAAACCTCTCCCAGAACGCGCCGAACAACCGATCCACTCCCTCCAAAGCCTGGCGATGAACCGCGCCTGCGGCGCCCTGGTGATGCTGCGTGCTGTCCGGCTCGCTCAGGTGAATAACGAGAACTGCAGGCGCGAGTTTTGGAATCACGTAATCGAGCGCCAAATCCAGCGCCCACGCGCAGCGCGGAAGGTCCGGTTCGCCGGCGGCGGGGATTTCCCTGACCTCTTCAATCGTTTCCCGTCCCTCGTCGGGATACGCCGCAACGGGGTGAATCAGGCGCGCGGCGCGGCCCGCGTTCCAGAGCCAGGCGGAACCGCTCGACGCGGCGCTGATGATGACGCCGCCGCCCACCGCCTCGAAAAAGGTGTCCCGCAACAGCAGACGCCCGCCCATGGCGCGCTCCCAGGCGAGGAGATTCTCATGCCGCCCTGTGGTGATGGTTCGGCCCAACTCGCGTGAGTAGAGCGAATTGCCCGGCAGACCGTGCTTTTCGGGGTAGACGCCGGTGGCGAGGCTCGAGACGCAAACCCTCGTCGATGTGGGAAACGTGCTGCGGTGATTCCGAAACCACGCGCCTCGCTCCGCCGCGGCGAGGAGATTCGGCGTGCTCTGCTCGCTCAGAGCGTCGGCACGCAGACCATCGAACTGAATCGCGATGACGCGAGGCGAGGGCATCCGCTCTCCATCCCGAAAAAAAGCGGCGGGGGATTCCGCCCCCGCCGCATGTAAAGATCAGCCTGTTGTCAGCTGGCCTGCTCCGAGGCCTGCATGGCTTCCTCAAGCTGCGCGGGCGTCAGGGGGTCGCCCACGCCGATCATCGAATCGCGCGTCACGAGCTGGAAGAGCTGCGCCTCCGTCCAGTCCTCGGTTCCCGCCGGACGCTGGGGGATGATGAGATAGCGGCAATCCGCGTTCGAATCGATGACGATGAGCTCCACGTCGTCGGGCGCATCGAAGCCCATGTCCTTCAAAGTTCCCCTCGGGTCCGTCACGGCTTTCGAGCGATAGGGAAAGCTCTTGTACCAGGTGGGGGGCTGTCCGAGGATCTGCCTCGGGTAGCACGAGCACAGCGTGCACACCACCATGTAGCGGGTCGTGTCGGTATTCTCGAGGGCCACCACGCGGTTGATCCCCGTGGTGTCGACCCCCACCTCGGCGCAGGCGGCGTCCGCGTCCGCCAAGAGCCTTTCCTTGAAGCCCTCATCCACCCAGGCGCGCGCGATGATGCGCGAACCGATGGCCGGGCTCTGGCCGTAGATCTCCTCCACCGCGCGCCGCATCTCGTCCGTCGTGAGGATGCCCTTCTCGCGGAGGATGCCCAACAGAGCCATAACGCGCACCTGATAGTAATCCAGATCGTGCTCGACCTGGGCCACGGCTCCTTCGCGGTAGGCGTCGTCGGACTGCATCCGCGCGTTGTGCGCTCCCGGATCCTGGCTGTAGGTGTGGGGATGGTCGCCGTGGTGGTGAACATGCCCGCCGTTGTGATGATCGTGTGAGTGCGCCATGGTGTGCTCCTCGCTCTCGGGAGAGCCGGCGTATTCGTCCTAGACCGGCTCCAGCCAATGTTCGTAAATTTCGATATAGAGTTTGTCCTGCTTTTTCCCCGCCTCGTGATCCCAGAGATCGTTGATGTCGAACTCCACCCAGTAGAGTTCCCGGAGCGGCAGGCCGTCGCCGCCGTAGGCGAGATTTTCGGGGTTTTTGTATTTGCCGAAATAGCGGTTGATTAAACCGGTCTTGCCCTTCACGAAATATGTCGTGCGGTGGTGGCCGTCGGGGTACATCTCCTTGATGCGCACCCTGTCGCCCACGCGGAAGGTGGTTTCCTCCATCGGAACGTCCCCTTTGCAGTTGAATCGACTGAAACCGGAATACTTATCTGAATTTTACACCCAGAAAGCTCTTTGTCCAGTCCTTATCCCGAAAGCCCGTAGACGCGCCTGGCGTTGGTCGTGAGAATCATCTCCTGCTCCGCTTCCGGGAGGCGGCTCAGGCCCGGGATGTCCCGCGCGGGCTGGTGGTAACCCATGTCCGCCGGATAGTCCGTGCCGTAGAGAATCCGCTCCGCCCCCAGCGTCTTCGCCGCGAACTCGAAGCAGTCCGCGTTGTGGATGATGGTGTCGTAGTAGAAGCGGCCGAAATACTGCTCGGGGTCCTTCGCGCCGTGCGCCTTGGGTTCCCTTCGTTCCCCGTAGCCGTGCTGCCAGCGGCCCCGGATCCAGGGCACGAAGCCGCCCACGTGGGAAAGATAGAACCGAAGCCCCGGGAACCTGTCCATCACGCCGCCGAATATCAGGCACGCCACCGCGACCGTGGTGTCGAGCGGGTTGCCGATGAAGTTCCTCAGGTAGAAATCCTTGAGACGATCTTCAGAGCCCAGCACGTTCGTGGGGTGCACGAACACGGGCGCGTCGAGCGTTTCGGCCTTCGCCCAGAAGACGTCCAGACCGGGATCGTCCAGGTTTTTCCCCGCCACGTTCGAGGCGATCATCACACCCAAGTGGCCGTTCGCGCACGCGCGTTCTAGCTCCGCCGCCGCGGCTTCCGGCGCCTGGAGGGGAACGGTGGCCATGCAGGAGAACTTGTCGGGATACTCCCTGGCCAGAGCCGTGAGGCCGTCGTTCAGCGAGGCGGCCAGTTCCCTGTTCGCCTCCGCCTCCAGTGTATAGAGCGTCATGGCGGGGCCGATGGAGAGCACTTGATGCGCGACGCCCATGCGCTCCATGTCGGCGAAGCGCGACGGGAGCTCATAATAAAGGGGCGTGAGCTTGTTCCTGAGTTCGGAGTCGCGCCCCAGAACTTTCCCGCGCGTAATGAGCCATTCGCCCTGCGCATCGGCTTCTATCGACGCCGTGCGGCCAAAGCGGCCCGCACGCACGTCCGCAATGAACTGCCCGGGGTAGATATGGGTGTGGGGATCGATCGCCGTCATCTTTTTCTCTATCTATGAAGGTTCGTCCTCGAAGCCTTCTACACATCCAGCTTGTAGAGCTTCTTCACGTTCCCGTAGAGCATCTGCTCCTGCTCCTCCGCCGAGAAGCGCGAAAGCCCCGGGATATCCTTGGCCCCGGCCAGATAGCCCATGTCGAAGGGATAGTCCGTGCCGTAGAGAATCCGGTCCACGCCGAGCGTCTTCACGGCGAACTCGAACGAATCCGCGTTGTGGATGATGGTGTCATAATAAATCTTGCCGAAATACTGCTCGGGGTCTTTCGCGCCGTGCACCTTGGGTTCTTTGCGCTCGCCGTAGCCGTGCTGCCAGCGGCCCCGGATCCAGGGCGTGAAGCCGCCCACGTGCGAGACCAGGAACTTGATGTTCGGGAAGCGATCGAACACGCCGCCGAAGATGAGGCAGGCGATGGAGATCGTCGTGTCGAGTGGGTTGCCGATGAAGTTTCTGAGGTAATAGTCCTTGAGCCTGTCGTTGACGCCCATGACATCCACCGGGTGAATGAAAATAGGCACGTCGTGCTCACAGGCCTTCGCCCAGACGGCGTCGAGCGCGGGGTCGTCCAGGTTCTTCCCCGCGACGTTCGAGCCGATCTGGCAGCCCAGATGGCCGTTTTTCACCGCGCGGTCGAGTTCGGCCGCCGCGGCTTCGGGGTCCTGGAGCGGGATCTGCGCCATGCACAGGAAGCGCTCGGGGTGTTCTTTCGTGAGCGCGGTGAGCGCGTCGTTCAGCGACGCGGAGAGTTCCCTGTTCAATCCCGCGTCGAGCGCATAGTGCGTCATGGGCGGAACGACGGAGAGTATCTGGATGTCCACGTTCTGGTTGTTCGCCATGTCGCTCAGGCGCATCTCGACGTCATAGGTTTCCTTCGGCAGCGGGTTCTTGTGAATGCGCTCCTCGCCGAGAACGGTGTTTTTCGTGACGAGCAACTCCCACGGGTCGCCCGATTCGATGGTGACGGCGTCGCCGAAGCGGCCCTGGCGTACGTCTTCGATGAAACTCTCGGGAGCGATGTGGGCATGGGGGTCGATGATCACCTGGACTTCTCCTTATCGGTGCGTGAATGAGGAAAACCTGATTTCAGAAAATAGATTCTCGGAAATTTCGAGGGGCGATTATGCACACTTTGCCGCCGCCGCGCCAGAGCGAGCGGCCTTGCGCCGTCAAAACGCCTTGTCGATCACGATGCGCACGTTCCGCTGCCCCACTCTCACCGGCTGCGCCGTGCGGCCTTCCAAATCACCTGCGCCCGCGGGACCCGCCGAGCCGTCCGCGTCCAGGCGCGCCGAGAGCGTAACCATTCCCTCGAAGGGGACGCCGGGAATCATGACGTTCCGCTTCGATATCTCGAACGCCTGCGGGAACCGGGGATTCGCCACGCGCACGACCGCCAGCGGGGGGCCTCCGCCGCCCTTGCGCGCGATCAGGAACAAGACGGGCTTGCCTTCGGCTTTCACCCGCAAGGCGGGGGCAACCTCGATCACGCCCGAAATCACCTCTCCCGCCCCTTGCGTCTGTGCGGGCTGTTGCGCGGCTGCGCCCTCCGCCTTCTGCGAGAGAACGATTTCCACGTCACGCGCACCCACCTGCACAGGCCCGCGCGCGCCGCCGAAAAGATCCCCCGCCTGCGTACCGACCTTTCCGTCCCCGTCGAGCTTGGCGACGAGGCGGACTTCCCCTTCGAACGCCACCCCCTGAAGCATGACGTTTTGCTCGCTCATGGTGAACTCCAGGGGGAAAGTGGGGTTCAGGATACGCATGACCGCCAGGGGTGGTCCGGGCTGTTTCCCGCGCGCGATGATGAAAATCGCCGCCTTGCCCTCCGCCTTTTCCTTGAGATTGGGCGCGACGCGAACCACGCCCCGTATCGTCTTGCCGCTCCCGGCCGATGGCTTCGGCTCTGAAGGCGGTGCGGGTTTCGGGGGAGATTTCTTCGCCACTTCCGGCGGAGGGGCGGTGCCAATTTGATTGATCACCACGTCCACGTTCTCGGCACCCACGGAAACCGGGCCTGCCGCCCTGCCCTCGAAATCGCCCTTGACGAGCGGCCCCGGAACACCATCCGCATCGAGGCGGGCGCGCACGCGTACGCGGCCCGAGAATTTTCGCCCGCGCATCATCACGTCGTCTTTCGTGATGACGTATTGGTAGGGGAACCGCGTTTCCACCAGACGCTGCACCGCGAGCGGCGGGCCCCCTTCTTCGGGTTCCACAATGATGAAGAGCGTGCGCGTGCGCCACGCCTTGACGGGCAGATTCGCGCTCATCCGAATGGTTCCCGAGATGGATTCCTCCGGCGGGCCGAGTTCAGGCAGGAGATCGCAGCCACCGAGAATCAGGGAAAGGCAAATCGCCGCCAGAGCGGCGCAAGATTTTTCGACTACGCGCTTCATGGGTTGTTCCCTGATGAATTCGCCCGCAGAAAGGCTTCCACCTCGCTCAGGCGGGGAAGCGCGGCCCTTCCCCCGAGGGCGGTGCAGTTCATCGCGGCGACCGCGTTTGCGAAGCGCAACGTATCCTCAAGACTCATCTTGCGCAATACGCCGTACAGGAACCCGCCATGAAACGCATCGCCCGCCCCCGTGGTGTCGAGAACATCCACGTGAAAGCCCGGCGATTCGTAAAACCGCGCGCCGTCGAATGCGAGCGCGCCGCGCGCGCCCAGGGTGACGCCCGCCACCTTGGGCCCCATCGCGTGAAGCCGGCGCAGGGCTTCCCGTTGGTCGGAAACGCCCGTGAGGAGAGCGGGAAAATCTTCCGCCGCCATCAGGTAATCCGTAAGTCCTATCAAGTCCTCGATTCTCTCGGGCGCGCGTTCCGCATCCAGGAACACGGGAGCACCCTCCTCGCGCGCCCACCGCGCGGCTGCGATTTCCGCCTCGACGTGATGCCCATCCAGATGCAGGGCGCGGCCCGCGCGCACGATATCCTCGCGCACGTCTTCGGGGGCCAGGGAAACCTCGCGCCGCCAGAGTATCGTCCGCGAGCCTTTCTCCTCCCCGTCGCCTTCGCGCTGCACGATGATGAGGGCGAACTGGCTCGCGCGTCCCCGCTGCGTGACGACGCCGTCCAGGTTCACGCCCTCGGCTTCCAGACTCGCAAGAGAGAACGCGCCCGCCTCGTCGTCGCCCACCGCGCCGACGTAGGCTGCGCGCATACCCAGGCGCGCAAGCGCCGCCATGGCCGTCGCCGCCTGCCCGCCGCCGGCGCGCGCCGTCTCCAGAACACCGCTCTTGGTGTTCGCTTTCGGGTATTCACGCACCACGCAGAACTGATCGGCCGAGTTCAGGCCGATTCCCACGGCGTCGAATTTTTTCTGCGGCATGAAAGGGAGATTCCGCTTCAGATGAATTCGCGCAGGCGGACGCCTTCGGGGTCTGCGGCTTCGAGTGCTGCGCGCTCGGCATCCGTGGATTCAGGCGTGGTGGGGGCACGCTTCAAATCGCCCAGGTCGAACCCCGTGGCCGCGCGCAAGGCGGCAGGCGTCACGCCCTGGTGAATCGACTTCACCCGCAGGCGGCCGTCCGCCTTCTCGAAAATGCACAATGGGGTGACCACCGCCTCCACGTTGCCGGAAGCCGTCACGAAATCGCAGCGCTCGGGAAAACTTCTCGCGTCGTGCGCCGTCCGCCAGAGAACCGTCCGCCCGGCTGTGGGCAGAATGTGCGCGCTGCCCGCGCCGCCCGGAAGGCGCACCTTGGGCGTCGCAGGCTCCCCGATGAAGGAGAGGTTCATGTCGCCGCGCGCGTCGATTTGCGCGCCTCCCAGAAACGCCAGGTCGAGCTTGCCCCGGGCGGATAAATCAAAAATTTCCGTGAGGGTGAAATAAGAAAGCGCACCCTCCATGAGCTGCCTTGCGACCGTGGAGCCGGGAAGATAGGAGGGTTTGGGGTCCACGCCGCCCGGTATGTTCAGGTAGGTCAGGCTGGGCGCATGAGTGTTCCGCGCCATGACGATGGCCGCCATCGGCAGCGGGGAGGCCACGCCGTGGAACACGAGCTCCCCATCGCGGATGAATCTCGATAGGAAAATCGCCATCCTGTCCGCTGTGGCGCGCACCTCCTCGGACGCGCCTTCTCGCAAGGCGACGCTCATGCAACGCTCCCCGACGCCGCCGCGCTGCCCGCATGGTCACGCTCCACCCAGGAATCCAGATGCGTTTGCAGGGATTCAGCACTTGACGCCGAATCGAGATACGCGCCCACCGCCTCCTCGTCGATATCGTAAAACGGATGGCACCCCCCGGGCCGCGCGCCTCCCGGCGCGTGAACCACCGCCTGCACCATGAAGGCGGGAACCGCCGTTCTGTCGGGCTTTTCGACGAAAAACGCGGTTTCCTCGATGCGCTCCGCCGTGAGAATCACCAACTCGGCCGCACGGGACATCAGTACGTCCTCGAACGCGCCGCCCTCTATCCGCGCGTTTCCCTCCGCATCGGCGTACGCCACGTGGAGAACGGCGAATTTGGGCCTGATTCCGGGAACCATATAGACCGGCTCGCCCGTGTAGGGGTCCTTCACCTGCCGGAAACCCGTATGCGCCGCCACGTCGCTCCCCTCCAGACCCGCCACGGGCTGGCTCGGCAAACCATACGCAGAGGCCCTCAGACCCGCAATGACGGTGGAGCAGGCGTGCTCGACCGCCTGCACGCGGCCTTCCTCCACACCCCGGCGGTAGGATGGCGCCAGGCCGAAAAGGTTTTCGAACCCCACGTAGCCCGTCTGTGTCTGCGCCACGGCCCCCGCCGCGCAGAGCAAATCGACGTCATACGCCCCGGCCGTTTTGACAAGACGCAAATTCCCCCGCCCCTGGCGGGCGAGTTCGCGGACAAAGGCGGCGGGAATCCTCGTGAGCGCGTTTCCGCCTAAAGCGAGTAAATCCCCATCCTGCACAAGTGCCGCCGCCTGCGTGAGCGACATGATTTTTCCTGACATCGACTCCTCCTCGTCGAGATTACCAGAACTCCGATTATCCCCCAGAGGCGCTTCCCTCTCAAGGCGGACGAGCCGACGCATCGTCAGGTTTACGCATAAAGGCTTGAATTTTTTTGAAAAATTCCGATTTTTCCCATTTGACAAGAATATCCATATTTCCTAGGCTTGATAGTAATTCCAGGGTGATGGAGAGCCTCCCCGCCCGTGGGCTCGTAAAATTGCCCGGTAAAGACCGCTCGGTCCGCCCATCCGGGGTGAGCATGAATCCCCCAGAAAATACGCCACCAACAGAAGGCTCGGCTCCGCCTTCAGAGGCGATCGACTTCGCCGATCTGCCTTGGGGCAGCGATATGTCCGCGGGAAATCCCGATAACTGGGAAATCCTGAAGACCGTTCCTGCGTCCGAAAAGGATTCTTCCGAGACCCGGGAGTCCGCCTCCGGGGCTTCGGATGATTCCGAGCGATTCAACATCAAAATCGATGTCTTCGAAGGACCGCTCGAACTCCTGCTTCACCTGGTGCGCGAGCACAAGCTGGATATCCACGACATTCCGGTCGCCTTCATTACGGATCAATACCTGAAATACGTGGAACTGCTCAAAAAGCTGAACATCAACCTGGCGTCGGAATACCTCGTCATGGCCTCCTATCTGGTCTACATCAAGAGCAGAACCCTTCTGCCCCGGACCGAGGACGACGCGGAAGAGGAAGACCCCGAAGTCCTGCGCCAGGAACTCCAGCGCCAGCTCATCGAGTACCAGAAATTCAAGAAAATCTCTCAGGTGTTCCGCCATGCCGAGGAGGAGCAATCCTGGCTCTTCACGCGGGGCGCCGACCCCCTCCTTTTGGAAGATGACGAGGAAGAAGAAGCACCCCAACTGCAGGTCACGGTGTTCGATCTCATCAGCGCCATGCAGCACCTCATCGAATCCATCGGGGAGGAGGGCGTGCACCTCGTGGACATCGACGAACTCGAAGTCGCCGACATGAGAACCATGCTCATGGACACCCTGGAGGACGCAGGCGGGGACGGTGTGCTCTTCCACTCGTTGTTCCAGACGAGGCGCGTGCTCGAAGTGGTGGCCATATTCCTGGCGCTTCTGGAGCTCATCAAGGGAAATCTTGTCGTGGCGCAACAGGCGGCCAATTTCGGTGAAATCCGAATTACAAAGGCGGTGCGTAATGAATGACCCCCAAGCAGAAAACCTGGAAACAGCGCGGGCGGAAACGGAAGTTCCCTTCGAGCTCGCCGAAGACGGTGCGTCGTCCCCGGACGCCGCGGCCAGGGCGCTGGCGGAACACCAGTTGGAGGCCATGGAGGAGCCCCGCCAGGAGACGCTCTTCGAGATTGAGGAGCCGCAAGAAGGCGTCGAGATGGCCGGAGATGCGCCCGATGAGGAAGAAGCGGGAGAAATCGACAAGGACGCGCCGCTCGTCATGGATCTGGACGAGGCGAAACGAATCGTCGAATCCATCCTCTTCGTCGCGAGCGAACCGCTCAGGCCTCGGGACATCTCTTTTCTGTTCAAGGGCGTCTCCAACGTGAACGTCAAGGTCGTCCGAAAACTCCTAGGTGAACTCGTGGAGGAATATGGCGACAAAACCCTGCAGATTATCGAGGTGGCCGAGGGCTTCCGCCTTTGCACGCGGGCGGAATTCTCCCCCTGGGTGAAGCGCTTCTCCAGGAGGGAGAGAAAAACCAAACTATCCCAGGCGGCGCTCGAAACGCTGGCCATCCTTGCCTACAAGCAACCCATTACCAAAGCGGAGATCGAGGAGATAAGACGCGTGGATTGCGGCGGCGTGCTGCATACCCTGCTCGAGCGCGGCCTCATCCGCATCCTCGGGCGGCGGGACGTCGTGGGCCGGCCCATCGTCTATGGCACCACGCCCCTGTTCCTGGAGCACTTCGGCTTCAAGAGCCTCTCGGACATGCCGAAACCCGAGGAGTTCGAAACGACCGAACGGCTCGACTGGGAGCCTGCGGGCGGTCAAGAGGAAGTCCTGGCACTCGAAGCCGAGCCGGAGACGCCGCCGGCGAACGGTCATGCAAACGGTCACTCGAACGGACATACGAACGGCCACGCAAACGGCCATGCGGACGAGGGCGCCGGGCGGGATGACGCCCCGGCCCAAGCGGAGGCATCGCCACCGAACGGCCAAAAGGATAACGACCCCGAAAAGAAGGCGGAGACCACCCCCTGACGAGAACCCCGAAATTCTGCTACAACCCTAAGGAGGAGAGCCCGGGCTTTCCTCCTTTTTTCTTTCCATACGCGACGGCAGACAAGCCGTTTTCTCCAGGAGTCGAACATGCGTTTCGGCATCATGGCGACAGGGGGCGTGGGCGGCTACTTCGGCGCCATGCTGGCGAGGGGCGGCAAGGACGTCGCATTCATCGCGCGCGGAGCGCACCTGGAATCCATGCGAAAAGACGGGCTTCGCGTGGAGAGCGTTGCGCCCGGTGCATTCAGCGTGCGTGACGGGGCGTTCACGGATTCTCCGGCAGAGGCGGGCGTATGCGACGTCATCCTCTACTGCGTGAAAACGACCGCGAACGACGCGGCCATTCCCGCCATCGCGCCCCTGGTCGGCGCAGGCACCGTGATCATCAACCTGCAAAACGGCGTGGACAACGAGGAGAAACTCGCGGCCGTCTATGGTGCGGAGCGCGTGATGGGCGGAGCCGCCTACATATTCACCTCCATTGCGGCGCCCGGCCTCATCCGACAGATCGGGGGCCCGAGGCGAATGGTTTTCGGCGAGATGGCCGGCGGCGCGAGCGCGCGAGGCGATGCGATACTGGCCGAACTGAAAGACGCGGAAGTCAACGCGGAATACTCCGGAGACATCGAGGCGGAGCTTTGGACGAAGTTCATCTTCATCTGCGCGGTCGGGGGGATGACGGCGCTCACGCGCTCATCGGTCGGCGAAATCATGGCCTACGAGGGCACTCGGAACATGATGCGCGAGACGATGCGCGAGGTCTACCTCGTCGGCCGGGCCAAGGGCGTAAACCTCCCCGAGGGCGCGGACGAAGGACGCTACCGCTTCATCGACGAGCAAAACCCGGCCAGCAAGGGCAGCCTGTGTCACGACCTCGAAGCGGGCAGACGCCTCGAGATCGACGCTTTATGCGGAACGGTCTCTCACATCGGGGCGGAGGTGGGCGTCGAGACGCCTTACAACGATTTCATATCCCGCACCCTGAAACTCGCCGACCTTCAAATCGCGGGCGAGGTGAAGCCCGCATCATGAACGCTCGCATTCCCCCGCCGTCCGCTGCGTGGTAGTCTTCCCGAAACGCCTCATTCATCCGCACCGACACACGGAGACGCAATTTCGATGGCCCGAAAATACTGGCTCATGAAGAGCGAACCGGACGCATACTCATTCGACGACCTCATGGCGGAACCCGAGCAGACCGCCTGCTGGGACGGCATCCGTAACTACCAGGCCAGAAACTTCATGATGGAGATGAAGGTGGGCGACTACGTTCTCTTTTATCATTCGAGCACGAAGCCGCCCCACGTGGCGGGCACCGCCCGGGTAGCGCGGGAGTCGTATCCCGATCACACCCAATACGATGCGAAATCCAAATACTACGACCCGAAAGCCCCCGCCGACGCTCCGCGCTGGCAGATGGTGGATTTACAGGCGATGGAAAAGCTCCCCCGGCCCGTCTCGCTGAACGAACTTAAAACGAATCCCAAGCTCGCGCAGATGCGCGTCACCCAGCGCGGGCAGCGACTGAGCGTCCAGCCCGTGACCAAAAAGGAATTCGACGAAGTACTGCGAATGGCGAAGAAGTGATCTTCGCCGCGCACAGTATGAGTGCCCCCTAACTCGCCAAGCGCTGTTTCATCGCCTCGAAGTCGGCTTCGTAGAAAAACTCCTTCTCTCCGAAGGCCGGCTTGAGGCCGGTGAGCCATGTGGCACTTTCGTCATACTCGGCGAAGAAGACGCGACCCAGCCACTCGGGGTTTCTCGCCTGGAGGAACTGAAGCGCGATGATGCGCTCGCCGCGGACCTCCTCGATGCCCAGCACCTGCACCTTGCCGGGCGCCGCGCTCATCGAGGGTCCCCGCGCGGTGCGCGCCAGACCCGACACTTGGGAGTACGCCTTTCTGTAGATCGCGTGGGCCTCCACCAGGGGCAGTTCGAAGTAGCGCTTCGCACCCGTGTCCCTTTCCACGAACATGTAATAGGGTATCAGGCCCAGCCGCACCTGCTCCTTCCACATGCGCGCCCACATGTCCGCGTCGTCGTTGATGTGCTTGAGGAGCGGCGCCTGCGTCCGGATGACGGCGCCCGTGTCCCGCACCCTTCGGATGGCTTCGCGCGCCATCGGGGTCGAGACCTCACGCTCGTGATTGAAGTGCGCCATGATGGCGATGTGCTTGCCGCCTTTCACCATCTTCTCGAAAAGGCGGAGCGCATCGTCCGCATCGGCGTCGGTGGTGAAGCGATACGGCCAGAAGGTCAGCGCCTTCGTCCCGATGCGGATGTCGCGGATGTGCGCGAAGCGCGAATCATCCAGCAGGGGCAGCATATAGCCCTCGAGCGCCTTGGTCTTCATGATCATCGGATCCCCGCCGGTGAAGAGGACGTCCGTCACCTCCTTGTGCTCGGCGAGATAGCGATGAAGGATGTCCGCATCCGTGGAGATGAAGCGAAGCTCCTTGTCTCCCACGAACTGCGCCCAGCGGAAACAGAAGGTGCAGTAGGCATGGC
>WTGD01000085.1 GCA_011523725.1 Nitrospinota bacterium | reverse complement strand
ATCGAATTGTTTACCGTAGGGACAGGTCGCGACCTGTCCCTACAGAACCATCGCGCCCTGCACAGGGCTATCCGACGAACCCGCTTTTCCTCTCCGAGAGGTTTGCCCCCGCCGTCATTCCGGCGCATGCCGGAATCCAGGGAATTTGGTTTTGGCTTTATTTTTTGTCTTGTTGTTTTCATGGTTGTCCGGCGCTGTTGCCTTCCTCGTCGGCTCTGGATTCCGGCATGCGCCGGAATGACGACCAAAGACCGCCTCCGTGAACGAACCGCAAGGGCCTTTTCAACACCTCCCTTGCGCGAGCGTTTGCGCGCCTAGTATCATCTCGCCGGAATCTCGAGGGAAAGCTTTCCGCGTTTGCCGAAACCATGAGGAGAGGAAGATGAGAAAAACCATTCTGGCCGCCGTGATCCTGAGCCTTTGCCTCACCCTGGGCGTCGGCGTGAATACGGTCCGCGCGATGGACGACGCCGTATCGAAGCACATGGTCGCGCAGGCCAAGCTGACGGCGCACTTTATCGCGGCGGCCATCAAGGCGGGCATGAGCAAAAAAGAAATCAACGCCGCTCTCGCCAAGGTGGCGAAAGAATCCGCGATCTCGGAATTCTGGGTCAGCGACGAGAAGGGAAAGATTGAGTTCACCAACATCCCGGGGACGGACTTCAAGTTCCCGGCCGACGTGAACGCCAAGTCGCAGGCCGCGCCCTTCGCCGCGCTCTTGAGCGGGGCCAAGAAGGTCGTCGTCCAGGGCTTTCAGCCGCGCGAATTCGACGGCAAATCCTTCAAATACGTGGGCGTCGCCGGCGTGGACAAGGCCCGCATCGTGCAGGTCGGCGTGGCGGGGGGGAAATAGGGGTTCTGGATGGGGCTGTTGAAAAAGTTCCCTTCTTAGGGGGTAGATGGGACGCCCCACTCGGCTGTAAAAGCAACCCCCCCTACCCCCCTTAACAGGGGGTAAGAAAAAAAGCCCCCCTGACAAGGGGGGTTGGGGGGTTAAACGCAATTGATGAATGAGCGTTTGACGCGACCGGTGAAGGAGAAGCTGCATAACTGAAAAGGCACAATCGCTCCTTCATCAGTCGCGATTGACCCCCGAATCCGCCGCCCGGTTGAGCATTGAATGATGAACGAGTTGAACAACGAACTTATCGAACAGATGGCGGCGGAAGCGTTGGACGTCGCGAGCGTCGACAGCGACCCCATCGCGCAATTCCGCCGCTGGTACGCGCAGGCGAGGAGCGCCGGCATCCCCCGCGAGGACGCGATGACGCTCGCCACGCTCGGGCCGGACGGCGCGCCTACGGCCCGCATCGTGCTCTACAAGGATCTCACGGACCTCGGCTACGCCGAACCCGACTTTCCCTTCTTCACGAATTACGAAAGTGATAAGGCCGAGCAGCTTGCGCGCGACGCGAGGGCCGCCCTCGTCTTCCACTGGAAGCCCCCCGCCCGGCAGGTGCGCGTCGAGGGCGCCGTGGAAAAACTCCCCGAAGAGTTTTCTGACGCCTATTTCGCCACCCGCCCGCGCGGCAGCCGGATAGGCGCGTGGGCGTCGCCCCAGAGCCGCGTGGTCCCCTCCCGCGCCTCACTGGAAACGCAAGAGCGCGCCCTGGAAACCGAATACGCTGGCCGCGAGGTGCCGCGCCCCCCCCACTGGGGCGGTTATGTCTTAAAACCCCACACCATCGAGTTCTGGCAGCACAGAGACAGCCGCCTCCACGACCGCGTGCGCTACACGCTGGAAGAGGACGGTGCGTGGCGGGTCGAGAGACTGGGGCCGTAGATTCGGCAATGCCCCTAAGGGCACAGTCCTTTAAGTTGAAGAAAGAAAATTCCTCCTAAAGTCAAAATAAATTTGCAACCTGTGAGGTTATAGGTTACAATACGGGTATGATTATCCACTTTCGGCACAAAGGGCTTCAGCTTCTATACGAGAGGGGAAATCGGCGACGGTTACCATCAGAGTATATCGATAAGATCGAGCGGATTCTCGCTCGTCTTGACCGGGCAACAATACCCGCGCACATGAACTTGCCGGGTTATCGTTTGCACCCTTTGAAAGGAGAACTCGACGGGTTCTGGGCGGTCAACGTCTCACGCAACTGGAGAATCGTGTTTCGCTACGAGGGCGAGCACGTCACTGATGTGGATTTAACGGATTATCACTAAAGGAGGACCGAACAATGCCCATGAAGAACCCGCCGCATCCGGGCCTTTCCGTTCGTTATGACTGCCTGGAGCCACTGGGTCTGAGCGTAACCGAAGCCGCCCGGAGGCTCGGCGTGAGCCGAAAACAGCTATCGAGCCTCGTCAACTGCCGTTCGGGCATCTCGCCCGAGATGGCAATCCGGCTGGACAAGGCCTTCGGCGGAGGAGCCGAGGTGTGGTATCGCCTCCAGACGGCCTACGACTTCGCACAGGCGATGAAGCGCGCCGATGAGATTGAGGTCGAGCGAGTCGTAGCGTAACTCTTACGCCTTAATCCCCTGAATGCCCCACGAGGTGTCCTTGGCCGTCACGAAGACGTAGTCCTCATCGCCCAGGATTTCGACCGAGTGGACGACGTCGGCGGGCATGTGGACGATGTCGCCTGAGGTGACGGTTTCGGTCTCGCCGCCGATGGTCGCGCGGCAGGCACCCGATAATACGATGGCGAACTGCTCGTTGGGATGGGAATGCGGCTCGGCAACCCCGCCCGGCGGGATGCGCATTTTCCCGAAGATGATGCGCTCGCCCGTCACCCATGCGCCCTCGGTGGGGCTGTAGTCCTCACCCGCCAAGCCCTTCTCCATGGCTTCTGTGTCGTAGAAGTAGGGAACGTGCTCTTCGGTCTGTTTCATCTCGGTGGGCGTGCCCTCTATCGTCGTCGCCGTGTCTTTCGCCACGATGAACTCGTAATCCGTATCGCCCAGCACCTCCGCCTCGTGCACGGCGTTCGCGGGCCGGTAGGCGATGTGGCCGGGTGTGAGGACGTGCACGTCGCCCTCGATGTTCAGGCGGGAGCTGCCGGCGAGGCAGTAGCCGAACTGCTCGTTCGCGTGGGCGTGGGCGCCCGAGCGCGTGCCGGCGGGCATGCGCATCTTGCCGAAGATGAGCCGCTCGCCCGTCACCCAGGCGCCCGCCGCCGAGCTGTAGGCCGCGCCCGCGAGGTTCTTCGCCATCTCGTCCGTCTTGTAGAAATACGTCATCGCCTTGGTCCTTTCATGAATGGGCATCCGCACACCAGAAAGCGCAGACTATCGCCCATCCGCGCGCAGCGGGCAAGGTCGGCGAGCCTTGTAGGGGTCGTTCGCGAACGACCCCTACGGGATGCGCGCCGCCTCTGGAGCCCGTATACCGGGTGAAGTATATTGTTGCTTAATGGTCTAAAGGTTCCTCCCCGATGACAAGGACCCAAGGGGTCCTCTCCAGCTTCCAACGGTGGAAGACGGAGTAGTCGGGGAGGTCGCTTTTGGGGATTCTGTTCATCAAACAATAAGCAGAAATGTTCGCGAACGTGAGGTATTCGTGAGGTTGCTGAAAAATCCCTCCTCGGTCGGAATCGACCACCGCCGTCATTCCGGCGAAAGCCGGAATCCATTTTCACGCGGAATGATAATACGCCGGCTTTTCATCTCCTCGTCATTGACGGGAACCAATCAAAAAAGAAAAAAAGGCAAAAAATGGATTCCGGCTTTCGCCGGAATGACGAACAAAACCGCACTGCCTCGTAGTGAGCTATTCTTTTGAGCGGGCCAAGGTCGCGACCTCGGACAGGCACGGGGGCCTGTCCCTACACCCCGCTGCACAACGTCAATCAACCACTCCCCGGTCGGTTTCATTAGCCGAATCACGTAATCAGGATTTTCTCAGCAGCCCTTGATCCCTTCCCTAGATCAGATCGTCCACGGCCACGCCCAGCGCCCCGGCGATGGCGGCCAGCGTCTTCGCGGAGCCCGTGCGCTTTCCCGTCTCGATTTGCGAGATATAGACCGGGTGGACCCCGGCCGCGGCGGCCAGATCGCCCTGCTTCATGCCCCGATGGCTGCGGTATACGCGAACGGGGTTTTCACCGGCCAGAAGGCGGTCCGCGACTTCGGCGGGAAAGGACTCGCCCCCCTCCGCAGTGGCGCGATCGTAGAGTTCCACAT
>WTGD01000444.1 GCA_011523725.1 Nitrospinota bacterium | reverse complement strand
TTTATACCCCCCTGTCAAGGGGGGTAGGGGGGGTGCCTTTACCCTCTCAGGGATTTTTTCAACAACCCCTGCAGGCCATGAGCGGGTCGCCGGGATGCGCGAGAGTTGTAACAATCCGATTTTGATTTGATTGCATGCCGAGGAATTCTCGGGTCTTCCGCGTCACGTCAGCGGGTCTAGTCCAAGCGCGGCGCGGTGCACGAGCTCCATCCCGTAGATCGGCGCGCCGCGCCGGAGCGCAGCCTTGCGCGAGCTTTCGCCGGTCGGACCATGATAGAGTCGAGGCGGATTCAAACGGTATTGAGGCCCCAGGAGGAAAAATGAACAAACCGTCCATCGGGCCCGCCCTTCGTCCCGGCGAGTTCGTTCCCCTCGTCGCCCTTCTGATGTCGCTCGTCGCGCTCTCTATCGACGCGATACTGCCGGCGCTGCCCGCGATAGGCCGCGACCTCGGGGCGCCGCGCAGAAACGACGTCCAGTTCGTCGTCACGGCCGTGCTCCTGGGGCTCGGCATCGGGCAGATCGTTTTCGGCCCCCTCTCCGACAGGATCGGACGCAAGCCCGCCATCAATACCGGCCTCGTCCTGTTCATGTCGGGATGCGTCATGAGCATCTTCGCATCCACTTTCGAGGTGATGATTGCGGGCCGCGTACTGCAGGGCGTCGGAATCGCGGGGCCGCGCATCGTGACCGTCGCCCTGGTGCGCGACCAGTACGAAGGACGCCGGATGGCTCGTCTCATGTCGTTTGCGATGGCCGTGTTCATACTCGTCCCCACCGTCGCTCCCGCCCTCGGACTGGGGATACTGTGGCTGGGCGGCTGGCGCGCGATATTCGTCACCTTCTTCATCATCGCCCTGGTCACGCTCGCGTGGTTTTCACTCCGCCAGCCGGAAACCCTGCCCACTGACCGTCGTCGGCCCCTCTCCCCGCGCGCCATCGGTGGAGCCGTCCTGGAGGTACTGCGGATCCGGGCCGCGCTTGGGTATACCTTGGCCACCGGGTGCGTGTTCGCGCCGTTCGTGGCCTACCTGAGCTCCGCCCAGCAAATCTTCCAGGAGGCCTACAGGACCGGCGCGCTTTTCCCGGCCTATTTCGGCGTGCTGGCGCTCGCTTTCGGAGCCGCCTCGCTTGTGAACGGGTGGCTCGTCATGAAGTACGGGATGCGCCGTCTCTCGAGGTGGGCGACGGTGTCCATGACGCTGGTCTCCGCAGTCGCCTGGGCCCTGGCCTTCGCCTTCGAGGGACTTCCGCCGCTCTGGCTGTTCATGACCTACCTGCTCCTCGTCTTCCTCTGCATCGGACTGCTCTTCGGAAATCTCAACGCGCTCGCCATGGAACCCATCGGCCACATCGCCGGCGTGGGAGCGGGCGTGGTCGCTACGCTCTCCACATTCATCTCGGTGCCGTTCGGAGCGCTCGTGGGCCATCGCTTCGATGGAACCATGTACGCGCTGATCGCCGCTTTCGGGGTCTTCGGAGCAGGGACCTACGCCGCCATGAGGTGGGCCGAGGGGGGTGGAAGCGCAGAGCGCGGCCGGGACGCCGCCGCCCGGGAGTGATCGCGAGCAAGTTGTTGCGGGCCGGACTCTGGAGGATGGGGCGGCAATAACCCGCCGGGCTGCGCGGGAGTGACAACGAATCCGCTTGCGTTTCGATTGCGGATAATGGAAGGCGAATCCCAACAGATATGGGGAAATTATATATCTACAATAATATCAATATGATATCGAGGTTTCGAGAGCCGATAAAAACGCTTTGGTGTATCCCGCTTATTGAATTGTCGAGAAACTCCCGGGTCTCCCCAATCACGTCAGCGGGTCGAGGCCGAGCACGGCGCGGCGCACGAGCTCCATCCCGTAGATGGGCGCGCGCGACTGCACGAACTGCTCGTTGCCCCCGAAGCTCGCCGTGAAGGTGAAAACGTCGCCCCCTGCATCCAGCGCCATGTGGGTATCGCCCAGCGCGGGCGCGCGGCGGGAGTTTTCGGGCTCGATGTTCTCGGGCGGATTGGGGCCGAAAACGGCCAATCCTAAGTCGGCGCCCGATTCCTCGCGAACTCTCCCCGCGAGCGCCCTGGCGAAGCTCTCGGGATCATCACTTCCGTCCACGCCGAACATGCGCGCCAACTCTTC
This sequence comes from Nitrospinota bacterium, assembly GCA_011523725.1. Taxonomy (GTDB): domain Bacteria; phylum UBA8248; class UBA8248; order UBA8248; family UBA8248; genus Bin107. The sequence goes on along the minus strand of WTGD01000444.1, from coordinate 1,997 downwards.
CGCGTGCAAGCCGACGACGCCGCGCTTTAAGAACTGCACGCGCTCGGGCCAGGCGTTCAGCCGCTGGATCAAGGCGCCGCCGGTGTTCGACTCGACGACCGCGATGGTCTTGCCGCTCTGGGCCAGCACGCGCGCCAGCGTTTCCTCGAGCGTCGCGTTCCCGGTAGCGTAGACGGCAGAACCCAGAATCTCGCGCACCTTGACCTCCAGGCCCGCGATCATGTTGTTGGCCTCTTCGATGTCTTTCGCCCGCGCGGTGATGCGCACGTCCACCTGGCCGGGGTGCGCGAGCACGCCGATGCTCGGGTTCACCGATTCGCGGAAGAGGTCGGATATCATCTCGTCCACCCTCGATTCGCCGAGGCCGCAGGTTTTCAGGACCTTCGTGCGGATGACTTCGCCCAGGTCGAATTTCTCCTGCAGGATGGGCACCGCGCACCGGGTGATGATGTAGCGCATCTCGTGCGGTACGCCCGGGCTCACGATGATGACCCCCCGCTCGTCCTCGCACATGAAGCACGGCGCCGTGCCGCGCGGGTTCTCGATGGGGGTGGCCCCGGCCGGAATGAAGGCCTGCTTCCTGTTGTTCTCGCTCATGTGGAAACCGCGTCGGCTGAAATAAGCGCTGATGTAGTCGTACAGGTCCTGGCGGAACTCGAGCTCGACGCCCATCACCTTGGCGCAGGCCTCGCGCGTCAGGTCGTCCACCGTGGGGCCGAGCCCGCCCGTGGTGATGACCACCTGGGAGCGCTCGTGCGCCTGCTTGATGACGCCCGCGATCCTGTCCAGATTGTCGCCGACGGTGGTCTTGAAATACATGTTGACGCCGATCGACTTGAGCTGGTCTGCGATGAAGGCGCTGTTGGTGTCGATGAGGTCGCCGAGGAGCATCTCGGTGCCGATGGCGACGATCTCGCCGCGAACAGGTTCCGCCATGAAAGGTTCCTTTATGCCGAAAATCAGAAAATGAAGACCCCCGCGGGAAGCCGCATATTAGGGGAGCGCTCCCCCGCCGACAAGGGCGGGAGACTCAGGATGACTCAATCAGCCCCGCGAGAGCGAGCCAGCGCTCGAACCAGCGCGCGGCGCGCTTGTTCAAGGTTTCGAGATGCACCGCCGCATCGCGCAGTATCGCCCCCGGGTCCGCGTCCGAGCGCGGGGAACGCATGTCGCCCGCGAACGCTTCCAGCCACGCGGATATGTCCGCCATCCCGGTTTCCAGGTGAAACTGAAAAGCGTAGGCGCGCTCGCCCCACCTAAACGCCTGGTTGGGATAGCGCGCGGATGAGGCCAGACGCACGGCGCCCTCGGGAATATCGAACGTATCCCCGTGCCACTGGAAGACCGGGAAGCTCGCCTCCTCATCCCCCAGCAGCGGGTCTCCCTGCGCCCCCGGCGTCAGATCGACCGGGAACCAGCCGATCTCCTTCTTCCCCTCTCCGGGATACACGCGGGCGCCGAGCGCCGCCGCCATCAACTGCGCCCCCAGGCAAAGGCCGTAGACGGGAAAGCCTGAGCGAATCGCCTCGCCCAGGAAACGGATCTCATCGGCCAGCCAGGGATGTTTCTCCTCCTCGTAAACGCCCATCGGCCCGCCCAGGACGACGATGGCCTCAGCGTCCTCCATATCCTCCACGGAATCCGGGAGACGCTCCCCCTTGTGGAGGGCCAGGTAGCGCGCGGGTATGCCCTGCTGCGCGAGCACCTCTTCGAGCAGCGAGAGCCTTTCCACGTCCACATGCTGAAGCGCGAGTACGGACAAGTGAACATCCTCGTATAAGGGGCCGTTGAAAAAGCCCACAGACATGGTAAAAGCAACCCCCCCTACCCCCCCTTGTCAGGGGGGCAAGAAAAAGCAAAACCCCTCTACCCGGCGGGGTGAGGTCGCCTTTTTATACCCCCCTGACAAGGGGGGTAGGGGGGGTTGCTTTTCCAGTCGAAAGGAACGTCCCTTCTACTATCCCCGAAAAAGGAGCTTATTCAACATCCCCTACAGC
>WTGD01000310.1 GCA_011523725.1 Nitrospinota bacterium | reverse complement strand
GATATATATCATGTTATTATCATGAGGAATTGCGCCCAAGTGCTTTTTTTGGCCTCGGCGTGGCTTCTCGCGTCCCGGGAACCGCTCTCACCGGTTCGATCCGGGCGTGGCCGTCGGCAGGGCCGGAGTGAAATTTGCCCCGGCGCTCAGAGCAGCGCGTGGGACCCAGGGAAACCGCCCGGCCGAGGCGGGAAATCGAGGCGCTGCACACGCCGGGCCGCTCCGCGACGCCGAGGCCGACTCGGCCAAAGTCACCATGCAGGACCCGGCGCCGCCCGATCTGCCCGAGCGGTTGCGGGCGGAGTTCCCGGGCATGCCGAGCTGCGAACCGACTGCTGCGAACGGCCGCCACTCTGCGCTGCAACTACACAAACGACACCCGCAATTGCATACAAGTATACGAAAGTGATATGTGATAAACGTGTTGCAACGGATTTAGATAGTGTATTTATCATGTAAAAAAGGGTTCAAGCACGTTTTTTCCTCATTCCGTGGAGGATGTGGGGTTGAAAGAAACCGATCGGCTGAAGCAGGAAATCGAGGCGCTGCGCGAGCGTATCTCCAGTCTGAGTACCGCGAGCTTGCGCATCAGCGCCAGCCTCGACCTCGACACCGTGCTCAACGAGATTGCCGAAAGCGCCCGCACGTTGACCGGCGCGCGCTACTGCGCCATCGCCACCATCGACGAAGCGGGAGAACCCGTGGACTTCGTCACCTCGGGCTTCACCGAAGCCGAGCATCGGGCCATGGCGGAGTGGGCCGACGGGCCGCGGCTGTTCGAGCACTTCCGCGACCTGGAAGGCCCGCTCCGGATCGCCGACTTGTCGGGCTACGTACGCGAGCTCGGCTTCTCCCCGGACCGGCTGCCGTGGGGAACCTCCCGGGGCACCCCGATGCGCCACCGGGGCGTCCACGTGGGCAACTTCTACCTGGTCGAGAAGGAAGGCGGCGAGCCGTTCACCGACGAGGACGAGGAGGTCCTGGTGCTGTTCGCGTCGCAGGCGGCGGCGGCCATCGCGCATGCGCGAGCCTTTGAGGAGGAGCGTCACGCGCGGGCGGGTCTGGAGGCGCTGGTGGAGACCTCGCCGGTGGGGGTGGCCGTGTTCGACGCGCAAAGCGGGCGCCCGACCTCCATGAACCGCGAGGCGCGCCGGATCGTCGAGGGCCTTCGCCTGCCGGGCCGTCCGTTGGAGGAGCTGCTTGAGGTGATGACCTGCCGCTTCGCCGACGGGCGCGAAATCGCGCTCGATGAGTTTCCACTCGCGAGCCTGATGGGCAGCGCCGAGACGGTGCGGGCCGAGGAGATCGAGCTTTCGACACCCGACGGGCGGAGCGTGCGGGCGCTGGTGAACGTGACCCCGATCCTCTCGGGAGAGGACACGGTCACCTCGGTGGTGGTGACCATGCAGGACCTCAAGCCGCTCGAGGAGCTCGAGCGGCTGCGGGCGGAGTTCCTGGGGATGGTGAGCCACGAACTGCGCGCGCCGCTGACTTCCATCAAGGGCTCCGCCAGCACCGTGCTGGACGCCCCGCTGGTCCCGAACCCTGCCGAGATGCTCCAGCTCTTCCGCATCATCAACGAGCAGGCCGACCACATGCGGGGCCTGATCAGCAACCTGCTCGACGCGGGGCGCATCGACGCGGGCACGCTGTCGGTCTTACCGGAGTCCTCGGAGGTGGCGGCGCTCGTAGACCGGGCCAGGAACACCTTCCTGAGCGGCGGCGGGCGGCACACCGTGCTCATCGACCTGCCGCCCGACCTGCCCCGGGTGATGGCGGACCGCCAGCGCATCGTGCAGGTCCTGAACAACCTCCTCTCGAACGCGGCGAGGCACTCGCCGGAATCCTCCCCCATCCGGATCGCCGCGGCCCGCGAGGAGACGCACGTCGCGATCTCGGTCACCGACGAGGGCCGGGGCGTGGCGCCCGAGGTTCTGCCCCGCCTGTTCGAGAAGCGCACCAACATCGCCGGTGAAGGCGGTTACGCCGGGACCGGTCTGGGTCTCGCCATCTGCAAGGGCCTGGTGGAGGCTCACGGGGGCCGGATCCGGGCGGAGAGCGATGGGCCGGGCCAGGGGACCTGCTTCACCTTCACCATCGCGGTGGCCGGGGAGGAGGGCGAGAGCGTTCAGGGCGACAGCCCGAGACCGCCCAGAGAAGCAAGCACGCAGGCGCGCATCCTCGTGGTGGACGACGACCCGCAGACGCTGCGCTTCGCCCGCGACGCGCTGGGAGCTGCGGGCTACGCCACGCTCGTCACGGGTGAGGCGGGGGAGCTGTCCCGGCTCATCCGGGCCGAGAAGCCCCACCTGGTCCTGCTCGACCTGGTGCTGCCCGAGACCGACGGGATCGAGCTGATGGAAAACGTGCCCGAGCTCGCCGAGTTGCCGGTGATCTTCATCTCGGGCTACGGGCGGGACGAGACCATCGCCAAGGCGCTTGAGATCGGAGCCGTGGACTACATCGTCAAGCCCTTCTCGGCGACCGAGCTGACCGCGCGCGTCGGGGCGGCCCTGCGCCGCAACGCCGAGCCCGAACCCTTCCTCCTCGGAGACCTGGCGATCCACTACGAGCAGCGCCTGGTGACCCTGGCCGGCAACCGCGTGGAACTGACGGTGACCGAATACGAACTCCTGCGCCTGCTCTCGATGAACGCGGGACGGGTGGTGACGAACGAATCGCTGCTGCGCCGGGTGTGGGGCAACCACGACTCGAACGACGCGAAGCCGGTGCGCACGTTCGTGAAGCAGCTGCGCCGCAAGCTCGGCGACGACGCGTCCCGGCCCACCTACATCCTGACCGAGCGCGGGGTCGGCTACCGAATGGCACGGCCCGAAGGCTCCTAGTAAACCTGCACTTCAAGCCAGGGCGATCACGCTCGGACTCCCCCTCCTCGGGGAAATTCGACACCTCTACAAAAGCGCAATCCAATCTACTTCGGTCGGCTTGAATCCGCATTTCCCCGCATTTGCCGTACTACCCGAAACCCCGTAATCCGCTATCGTGCGCGCGGCGCGGGGAAACGATTTCTCCCGCATTGACTGGAATTAAACGGAAAAGCGCGGAGGCTTTCTCATGGAACCGGGTGTTTGGGAGAGAGTGAAGACGTCGAACGCTCCCTCATCGGTCGCGTTCGAAGCCGCATTCTTCGTCGGAACGAGCCATCCCTCTACAGAAGAACGCGGGCAGCTCGCGAGCTGCCCCTACAAAAGCGTAAACCTGCCCATCTCAATTTGGCTCGATAATCGCGGAAAGAGGAACTGCGCGGGTGGAGCAAAGGACGGCGAAGAAATGAAAATAATCCTATTTTCGATAAAATTCGATAAATTCACGGGGTTTTTCGATAAATTCCTGAAAATCATATCTGCTGTAATCGGTTGTAATCAAAAGGATTACCATATAAATCTGAGCGTATCACACTCAAATCTGGCGGCAAAAAAAGTTTTCAGGCTGCCGCGCATTTCCCCGCAACAGCCCGCATTTGCGCGCGGCCGTCTAAGGGAGCTCGGCCCGGAGCGGACGCGCCATGAGGTCGCGCACGGCGTCCTCGGGACTCCGGCCCTCGAACAACACGCCGTGCACCTCGCGGCATATGGGCATCTCGACGCCGAACTTATCCGCGAGCCCCACGGCCGCCGGTGCGGTGGAAACACCCTCGGCCACGGCCGTCATGGATTCGAGTATCTTCTCCAAGGGCTCGCCCCTGCCGAGGCGCACGCCCACCGTCCGGTTCCGGCTGAGGTCGCCCGTGCAGGTGAGCACCAGATCGCCCATGCCCGCCAGGCCGGCGAACGTCTCCGCCCGGCCGCCCATCGCGGCGCCCAGGCGCGCGACTTCCGCCAGCCCGCGCACGATGAGCGCCGCCCGCGCGTTGTAGCCGAGCTCCATGCCGTCCGCGATGCCCGCCGCGAGGGCGATGACGTTCTTGAGCGCCCCGCCGAGCTGGACGCCGACCGGATCGGCGCCCGTGTATATCCTGAAACGGGGCGCTGCGAGCGCTTCCTGAATCGCGCGCGCCGCCCCGGAATCATCCGACGCCGCCGTGATGGCCGTGGGTTTTCTCTCCGCGAGTTCGCGGGCGAACGTCGGCCCCGAGAGACAGGCGAGGGCGGGCCCGGCGCCGCCCGCCGCAC
>WTGD01000039.1 GCA_011523725.1 Nitrospinota bacterium | reverse complement strand
GCGCCCCGGTTCATCGCCGTGCGGATGTTCTTCATGTCTCCATACGCCGAGACGACCACGGAGCGCACGTTGGGGTCGACCGAGGGGATTTGCTTGAGAAGCGTGAGGCCGTCCATCTCCGGCATGTTGATGTCGGTGAGCACCATATCGATGGGCTCGCCGCCGTCGTTGTCGTTCAGGCGCTCGAGCGCTTCGACCCCGTTGCGGGCGAAGACGAAAGAATAGCGGCCCCGTCGTATCTCGCGCCGCATGCGCTGCAGCACGAGTTGCTCCAGATCGGGCTCATCGTCTACCACGAGTATCCTGTGGGGCTCCTCCATCATGGCCTCCCTTCCGCCAACATCTTGTCGCGCTCCTCGAAGGCTTCACGCATCGACTTGAGATGCTCCAGAGATTTCTCAATGGTCAGCCGCAGGTCCTCGAAATCAATCGGCTTGTTCAGGAAATCGAACGCGCCCCGGTTCATCGCCGTGCGGATGTTCTTCATGTCTCCATACGCCGAGACGATCACGCAGCGGACCTTGGGGTCGAAAGCCGGGATTTGCTCGAGCAGCGTGAGGCCGTCCATCTCCGGCATGTTGATGTCCGTGATGACGATGTCGATCTCCTCGTCCCCGTCGAGTTGCGCGAGCGCTTCGACCCCGTTGCGGGCGAAGACGAAAGAATAGCGGCCGCTCCGAATTTCGCGCCGCATGCGCTGCAGCACGAGGCCCTCGAGGTCGGGCTCGTCATCGACCACGAGTATCTTGTACGAATCCATCCTCCGGGTCTCCTTGTTCCTCAGGCTTTGCCCGACCAACGCTCGAGTATGTTCGAACCCCAGCTAAATGTATATAAGACACACGCGTCGCGCAACTCATTTTTAACTTCACCCATGCAACCGGGGGAGCGGAGCGGCGGTTCTTCCGCCTCAAAAAACCGGGCTTCATCGGCGCCCGCTCCCGGCTCGATACCGCCCGGCTGCCGGATTTCCCCAGCCCGATTCCATTCCCCGAGAGCGTCTCGGCCTCGCGACTCCATAATTCGATTCCGCGCCGCATGGGGATGAAACCCCGAAAATTTCAGCCTCCCCCGGTTGTTACGACCCTCACGTTTGCGTATCTTGGGGCAGCCACCCGTTCGGGATGGCCAGACGCCGCCGGCCACCATAAAAAGAGAGGGATCCTGCCTTGTCACGCAAATCCAAACGAAAAAAGAAACCCCAGGGATCCGCAGAGCGCGGCCGTTCGCGTCCGGCGAGAACCATCGGCTCGAAGAAGAAGAAAAAAAGCATTGCGCCGTTCGCGTGGGCGATCGCCGTCGCCGCGGTCGTCTTCAGCGTCTACTATCTATCGGGCGCATCCGCACACAAGGCGCGCGACGTGCCCTCGCTCGGCAACCGCCACATCCGCGTCGGCACGAGCGGCGCCGTCTCCTACAACACGGACCCTCCCACTTCGGGGCCCCATTACCCGACCATCGTCTCCTGGGGCGTGCACTGGAAGCCGATCGACAGGGGCTTCCAGGTGCATAACCTGGAAGACGGCGGCGTGCTCGTGCAGTATGGCTGCACCGATTGTCCGGAACTCGTGAGAAAACTCGAAAACATCGTGCGCGGCTACCCGAAGTTCGTCGTCCTCGCTCCCTACCCCTCCATGAAACACAGAATCGCGCTCACCGCCTGGGGGAAGATAGATACGCTGGAGGCTTTTGATGAGAAGCGCATCACCGCCTTCATCGAAGCCTTTCGCGGCATCGACCACCACCCGAGGGGGAGGAGATAGGGCTTCTCGAGACGGGGTTGTTGAAAAAGCCCGAGAGGGGGGCCGTAGGGGCGGCCCCCCGTGACCGCCCGCATCGAGGATATTCATCCCCGTGGTCATGCTTGCGGGGACAGGCGCAGGGGTCTCGGACAGGCACGGGGGCCTGTCCCTACAAACCATCTACTTGCAGGCTCCCCATACGGGTTTTTCAACAACCCCGGAACGGCGGACGGTGCCCCCCCATGCGCAACGCGCCCGGGAAATACCGATGCGCGCTCGCGCGGGCTTCTCAACTCCCCGCGCGCGCCGCGCCCCCGGCTTCCACGCGAACGGTCACGATGTCCGTGTCGTGGTATTGTTGATGGCGAACCGAGGAGGCGAGGTGGCGCAGCAGTCTGAGCGAGACTTCGCGCTCGATTGGCGCGCCCGTGGCCTGTTCGCCGAGCAGCGCGATTTTGTCCTGGAGGTTCTCCTCGCCGCCCGAGGCGACGAACTCCATCACCGCGCCGCCGTCTTCTTTGTGCGCCACCACGAGCAGCCGCCGGCGTTCGCGGTCCCCGTCTTCCTCATCCTGACGCAGGAGCGTCAGCAGCGTCTCCTCGCCCGCGGCGTCAAGGCGATGCGCCATCGCCTCATCCCAGCCGCTGGCCGAGGCGAACCCGCCGAGAAACTCTCTTATTTTCGGTAGAGCCGATATGTCGAACGCCACCTCGAGACGGCGGCGGCGCGGTTCGGAGAGTTCGACGAACAGGGTCAGGATCATGGCGACGAGACCGCCGGCCGTCATTCCGTTGTTCAGGAGCCCGCCCGCGAACGTGGAGAAGTATTCGGGATATATCACGCCGTTCTGGAAGCCCACGCCCGCCCAGAACGCGATACCCGCGACCAGCCCCCTGCGGTAGTCGATCCCGTCCTGAATGACCATTCGCATGCCGACCACGAAGAGCATCGCCAGCAATACGGTCATGTAGGCCGCGGCGACCGGACCCGGAATCGCCAGCACCAGGGCGACGAACTTGGGCAAGAACGCCAGGGCGAAGAACACCAGCCCGGCAGCGACTCCGACGGTGCGCGCGCCGACGCCGGTGAGTTCGGTGACGGACACGCTCGTCGAATAGGTCGTGTTCGGCACCGTCGCCAAAAGGCCGGAGAGCAGGTTGCCCACCCCGTCTGCGGCCACCGCGCCCTGCACCGCCTTGAAGTCCACCGCCCGGGGCCGCCGCCAGGATACGCGCTGGATGGCCGCGCCGTCGCCCACGGTCTCGATGGCGCCGATCAGGGTCACGAACACGAACCCGGGAAGAAGCGTCCAGAAAACCGGTCCGAAACTCAGATCCAGGCCCGGCCACGCGCCCCGGGGAAGGCCGAGCCAGGCGGCCTCCGCGACGCGGGCCGTGTCGTAGATGCCGAACCAGCCGCCGATGATCGAGCCCGCGACCACGCCGATCACCGGCGCCCAAAGACGCAGCGCGCTCGTCGCCTTGAGCGCGATGGCGAGGATGACGGCTACGGTCGCCAGAGCGCTCAGCGGGGCGGCGAGCGGCGGGCTGCCCTTCGGCACTTCCTTGAGTATGCCGAAGACGATCGGCATCACCGTCACCGCTATCAGCATGATGACGGTTCCCGCGACGGTCGGCGTCAGCACCCGCCTGAACAAGGAGAGCCGCTCGGAAAGAATGAACTGAAACAGCGAGGAGGCGAGGACCAGCGTGGCGAGCATCCCCGGCCCTCCCTTGGCGAGCGCCGCGATGCAGACGGCGATGAAGGCGCCGGAGGTGCCCATGATGAGCACGTAGCCCGCGCCGAAGCGGCCAATCCGAATCGCCTGGAGCGCCGTGGTCGCGCCGCAAACCGCCAAGGCGGCGAACACGGCCCAGGAGAGATAGTCCTCCGTTCCGCCGGCGGCCTTCACCACGATAAAGGGCGTAAACACGATGCCGCCCACGCAGAGGACGGCGAGTTGCAGACCCAGGCCGAGCGCGAGCAGGGGCGGCGGTTTTTCGTCGGCTTCGTAGCGTACGTCGGCGTTCGCGTGCTGCTCTGCGTTTTCGGCGTTCAATGTCGTATCCTTCCCGGCTGCAAAGCGGATATTTGGCGGAACGGAAACCTGCGTTCGATTCTCTCGTAACGGAACCGAAGTTTCTCACACCTCTTTTCCCCCTCTCAAGCAATAAGGCCCGTGAAGGCCGTAGATTGCCGAAAACCCGCAAGCCCGGGGAATTTTCAGGCGAATATCGTGGTTTCGGGGGGCTTTGAGGGCGAAAATCGCACTTTTTTCGGTGAATGAATACATTTTTGTTGACGAAAGAAACTTGCCATATATACTTTTTTCTTGCGTCTTCCTGTCTTTTTCGGGTGGAGGAATGACGAAGGAGTTGCGCTCTCCCCGAGG
>WTGD01000220.1 GCA_011523725.1 Nitrospinota bacterium | reverse complement strand
ATTCCATATCCTGGGCATATCGCTTCTGTACGAACTGGCCGCCAGCAACATCGTCTTGCTGCTGGATTTGGCCGGCATCCCCAGGCGCGCCACACAAAGGCGCAGGCAGGACCCGCTCGTCATTGCGGGCGGTCCCGTGACGTTCAACGTAGAGCCGATGGCGCCTTTTTTTGACGCTGTCGCCTTGGGCGACGGGGAAGACCTCTTCCCGGAGGTCATCAAGGCCCATGAAAGGTGGCGGGAAGCGAACGCGCCGAGAGAAGCGCTGCTCGATATGCTGGAGAAGATTGACGGGGTCTACGCGCCGAGTCGCTATGTGGTCGAGCATCAGCCCGACGGCGAGGTGAAGAGTTTCCGTCACGTCAGCGGACACCGGGAGCCCGTGCTGGCGCGCGTGCTGGAGGATTTGAACGATTCGCCCCACCCGACGCAGCCCATCGTTCCCTACACCCAGGTGGTGCACGACCGGGTGACACTCGAAGTGCAGCGCGGTTGCACGAGGGGGTGCCGTTTTTGTCATGCGGGGATGGTCTATCGCCCCGTTCGGGACCGGGACCCGCACAAAGTTCTCGAACTCGCCGAGGAATCCCTCAAAAATACGGGCTATGAGGAAATCAGCCTCTCATCGCTTTGCATCGCCGATTATCAGCCCCTGAAGGGTCTGGTTCCCCGCATGATGGAGCGCCTCGCCCCCATGCAGACCTCCATCTCCCTGCCATCGCTGCGCGTGGGAGCGATGAGCCCCGACCTCCTGGCCCAGATTGCGCGGGTGCGCCGCACGGGCTTCACCCTGGTGCCCGAGGCCGGCAGCGAGCGCCTGCGCAACGTCATCAACAAGGTGTTGACCGAGGCGGATCTCAAGCGAAACCTGCAGGACATCCTCGACACCGGCTGGCCGGGCGTGAAGTTCTATTTCATGCTCGGTCTCCCCACCGAGAATTTCGACGATTTACAGGAAATGGCGGACATGCTCATGTCCTGCATGAAGATGCGCTCGCGCGAGACGGGCGAGCCGTTCCGCTTCATCAACGTCAGCCTTTCCACCTTCGTGCCGAAGCCCCACACGCCGTTCCAGTGGTTTCCCCAGAACACGAAAGAGGAAATCAAGGCGAAACTCGATTTCATCAAGCGCGCCGTGCCCGACCGTAGAATCAAGCTGCACTGGTCGAACCCCGAGCACAGTTTTCTGGAAGCGGTCATCTCGAAAGGCGACCGCCGCCAGGCGGACGTCATCGAGACGGCGGTCGACATGGGATGCAAATTCGACGGCTGGATGGAGTTTTTCGACTACGGAAAATGGATGGCCGCTTTTGAAACACATGGTCTCGACCCGGAATGGTACGCATACCGCGAAATACCCGAAGATGCGCCCCTGCCCTGGGACCACCTCGACTGCGGCGTGACCAAGGAGTACCAACTCGCCGACTGGAAACGGTCCCTGCGCGAGGTCACCATCGGCGATTGCCGCTACGAGGCGTGCGGCCAATGCGGCATTCTGGATAAATACAAGGGCATCAAATACCACTACGAAAAACCCCTGCCGATCGAGAACTCCCCTCTCCCCGTCATCAACGCGCCCGTTCAGGCTCGCGGTATGGTTCAGGCGGCGGATCTGCCGCCCGGACAAGACATTGCTCCCGCCGAGCCGGTGGAACTCGCGATCGCCAAGGCCCGGCCTGAGACGCAGCGTCCCAGACAAAAGAAGCGCAAGAGCGCCGCTCGGGAATCCGGCGGTCCCGTTCCGGTGGGTTTCGAGGGCGCACACGACGACAATCCCGGCCTCGCCGAAGAACAGCCCGACGCACCCATCCGCAAATTCAGATTCATCTATGAAAAATCAGGTGATCTGCGCTTTTTGAGTCACCTGGAGATTTTGAGAACCTTCATCCGCGCCATTCAGCGCGCGGGCTACCGCCTCGAACATTCGAGAGGCTTCAACCCGCACCCGAAAATCGTCTTCTCCCATGCGCTTCCCGTAGGGGTGGAAAGCCGCGCGGAGGTGGTGGATTTCTCGCTTTTGGAGGTCGACGCACAAATCCGGTTGCGTGATTTATTCAAAAACCTGAAGCGAGAACTCCCGCGAGGCCTCAAACCCCGTGCTGGATGGCGCATCGAGGGGAAAGCGCCTTCGTCCGCCAATGCGCTCAGCGCCGCGACCTATGAAATCTCTTTGCTCCGAAAAGATTTGGACTTGCCTGAAGCGCCGGATTCGCAGATCGAAACCGTCATCGGAGACTTCATGGGTGAGGAGTGCATCGAAATAACGCGCGAGCACAAAGGAAAGATAAAACATTTCGACGCGCGGCCATCCATCGCTCGCTTTTCGCTCGAACCATCGACGAACGCCGTCATTCGCCTGCACCTTACACTGCGCTATGGGGACGGCATCAAGCCAAAAGTGACGGAAATTCTCGCCAGGTGCTTCGGGTTGTCTCCCGAGGCGTGCCTGAGAACCCGGGTTCGGAAAATCGCCGTCCACTGGAGAGCGGGGACGCCCCGCGCGATAGAACATGCCGTCTGAAATCGTCATCAACGCCGAGCCGTTCGAGACGCGAATCGCCCTGCTCGAAAACGGAGTAGCGGCCGAGCTTTATATCGAACGTGAAAGCGGAAAAAGCATCGTCGGCAACATATACAAGGGAAAAGTGACGAAAGTGCTGCCGGGAATGCAGGCGGCGTTCGTGGACATCGGGTTGGAAAAGGCTGGTTTTCTCTACGTGAGCGACGTCGACACCATCGAGTCCATTGAGAATTACAGAAAATTTGCGGCTGAACAATCAGAAGATGACGATGACCTTGATTTTGAAGGCAACGACTTCGGTAACGGAGACGACTTCGGCAACGGGGCCGAGCACGGAGGCGGCAAGGGCGAGCAGCAAAACGGATCGCATCGAAACCTCATCGGCAGGCGCCCCCGCCGTTGGGAGGAAGAGCGCCACATCGAGGATTTGCTCAAAGACGGCCAGGACGTCATCGTCCAGGTCAGCAAGGAACCCCTGGGCACCAAAGGCTCCCGGCTGACGAGCTACATCACCCTGCCCGGCCGATACGTGGTCTACATGCCCACGATCAAGCAAATCGGCATCAGCCGGCGAATCGAAAACGAAGAAGAGAGAAAGAGACTCAAAAAGCTCGTCCGCAAGAACCGCCAGCCCGGCGCCGGATACATCGTGCGCACGGCGAGCGAAACCATGCCCGCCCAGGACATCGAAGCCAACGTGAATTTCCTGCACGCGCTCTGGGAAGATATTCTGGTCAAAAACGAATCGGCTTCCTCGCCATCGCGGATTCATTCGAACCTGAACATCATCGAGCGGACCGTAAGGGATTTGTTCAATTCCTCCGTAGACAGAATGATCATCGACGACAAGGAACAATACCTGAAAACCAGGGAATTCCTGCAAAGCTACTATCCGCACCTGGTCCCCAAACTCCAGCGCTACGACGGCGATGAGCCGATATTCGATTACTTCGGCGTCGAGCTCGAACTCGAGCGCGCGCTCGGCCAGCGCGTGTGGCTCAGGAACGGCGGCTATATCGTGATCGATCAGACCGAGGCGCTTACGACGATCGACGTCAACACCGGACGATTCGTGGGCAAGAAGAGCCCCGAGGAGACGATTCTCCAAACCAATCTGGAGGCGGTGCGCGAAATCGTGTCCCAATTGCGCTTGCGCAACCTGGGCGGAATCATCATCGTCGATTTCATCGACATGGAAAAAGAAGAAAACAGGGACAAAGTATTCAACACCTTCAAGGAAGAGCTCAGAAAGGACCGCTCGCGCACCAACATCTTGAAGATAAGCGAGCTCGGGCTCGTCGAGATGACCCGAAAGCGCGTCCGCGACAGCATCCAGAGAACGCTCTGCACGGCATGCCCCTATTGCGAAGGACGCGGTCAGGTGAAATCCGCGATCTCGGTGAGCTATGAAGCCATGCGAGAGGTACGCCGAATGAGAAGAGCGCACAAGGACGCCGCAAAATTCCTCATCAACGTCCACCCCGAGGTCGTGGACATCCTCCTGGATGAAGAAAGAAGAAACGTAGAAGAGCTCGAAAGCATGCTCAACATACAACTCGTCATCAAAGGCGATGCCGAACTGCATCGCGAAGGCTTCGAGGTCGTCCGTTTATAATG